>CAXRIX010000036.1:0-12608 GCA_964230555.1 Bdellovibrionales bacterium | reverse complement strand
ATTCAGAACTTTGCAGTGATGGAACAAAACATCCCGATTCTGGCGGCTCAAGGAGGCGTGGTTCAAGTTCTTGACGACGGCCACGCTGATCGTCAGACCACACGCGGAGAACGGCCGGCCAATTACATTGTTATTCGCCATCCTAATGGGTACTCGACGGGTTACTTTCATTTAAAAACCAATTCGATCACTCACGCCGTGGGAGATGTGGTGGCAAAGGGAGATCAAATTGGATTGATCGGAAGCTCAGGCGACTCCGCCGATCCCCATCTGCATTTTGAAACTCGCAACTGTGCGGGTATTCCGGTGGATCATATGCAGGAAGCTTTGTTGACGAATCCGGTGGCTAAGCAAAGAACTCCTGCTTTTATAGGAACTTTTTTACGAGTCGGTACTCCGTTTCGTAACCAACAGGATGTTTTGCAAGTCAGTGGAGCGTCGATCGCCTCAGCCCAGTCAGGGCAGACGGTCTACTACGCCAACACCTATTCTAATATCGAAAGCGGTGATGTGATGACAGAAAGGTTTTATAATCCGGCCGGTGGCCTGGCTTTCGAGAACACATTAACGGCGAGTGCGAACCTGGGAATTGCGGGTCGTTACGACAGTTGGAGTAGTTTTTTCTTAGGCGCCCAAGGCACCTGGACGATTCGCTACTTTGTTAACGATCAAGAGGTCCACTCTCTCAATTTCCAAATCCTCTAAAAGGTACCAAGTCCCTTTTTGTAATGAGCTGCAGAATAAAAAAAGCCGAGACATGATCTCGGCTTCTGAAAGGTGCCTGGCACCTTTTGGGTATACGCTGCGGCAATACCTTATTTTGAAAGGTACTCACCCAAGTCTTTTTGAGTTTTGTTAAGGCCTTGATCGCCTTTTTGCCAGTTGGCAGGACAAACGGTGCCATTCTCTTCAAATGATTGAAGGGCATCGACAATACGAAGGGCTTCTCCAACATTACGGCCAACAGGCTCATCAGTAACGATCTGAGCGCGAACCACACCTTCTTTATCGATAACAAAAAGTCCACGATAAGAAACGTTGGGTGGAGTGTAAGATTTGTCTTCGTTGTCAAATGTTCCTGCAAGAACACCGTACTGACGAGCAATGTTTCCACCAACATCGGCAAGTAAAGGATACTCAACGCCTTCGATTCCACCTTTGTTGTTAGGAGTTCCTGTCCACGCGGCGTGGGTGAACTGACTGTCAACACTGCAGCCCAAAACTTCGGTGTTGCGATCTTTGAATTCTTTTAATTGGCTTTGGAAAGCCATCAATTCTGTGGGGCATACAAAAGTGAAATCAAGAGGGTAGAAAAACATAACAACATATTTTCCTTTAAAGTCAGAAAGACTCATCTCTTTGAAGTCGCCTTTTTGTGACGCCGTGGTTTTAAAGTCTGGTGCTTTTTGTCCTACTAACATAGTTACTCTCCCTAAGTGAAAATGGATTTAAATTGCAATGCTATAGGATGTACCACAATCGGAGAGGGGAAAACAGTTTCGCCTGCTATTTTATGCAGGAGGCAACCGCCCTATATTCAGGCTCTTAGACAGCCTGTTTCTGGCGATAGGCGCTAATTGCGGTGACGATCAATGCGATCGAGATCCATGTCGAAATCGATAGGCCGGCATAATCGCCACCTCGGGGGTCGACACGAAAGGTTTCCATTATTATTCGACCAATGGAGTGCAGAACAACCCAAGACAAAAACACATTCCCCAGGGGCGGGCGCTTCTTCTCGTACCATAGAAGAAAAATCAAGGTCAGCAGTTCAAAACCGACGGCATAGAGTTGGGTGGGATGACGGGTCACGACCGACAGGGCGCCGGTGTGGATGTCGGCCTGTTCAACGGCAACACCCCAAGGAAGGTCACAAACGGCTCCGTAACAACAGCCCACTAAGAAGCAAGCCACTCGTCCCAAAGCGTAGCCTCCGGCAAGCACAGGAGCAAGAGTGTCATGCCAGAGCCAGAAGGTTAGTTTCAGTTTGCGGGCATACAAAAAAGCCGCAAGGTAGGCCAGGATAAAACCACCGTAAAAAACAAAGCCACCCTGCCAAAAGTAAAAAACCTGCACCGGGTTTTCCAGGTAATGCGATGGGTATTCAAATATAATATGGAAAAGGCGGGCGCCAATAAAGCCAGCGATCAAAACTAGGAGGCCAATGTTCATGGCGTTGCGTTGAGAAAGATTGCGACTTTCACAGCGTTTGTAAAACCAAAAGATGGCAAGGCAGTAGGTCAGGCTAATGACCGTGTAATAAGTGGGAAGAGTGATAAAGCCTAAATGAATTTCGGGGTAGGGGCCGATGGTGTAAAACTCCGGTAAACTTCTATCCATTATCTTTTTGGGTTTGAGGAACCGGTGCCAGAATCTCGAGAATAATCAAAACAGAGACACCACACACGATCGCCATATCGGCGACGTTAAAAGCGGGCCATGCATAAGATTGGTACCAATGAAAATCTAAAAAATCGACGACATAACCAAAGCGAATGCGATCGATGTAGTTACCCAGCGCACCCGCGAAGACGGAGCATAAGGCAATTTTGCGAATACTCTCGGTGGCCGGTGCCACTTTCAACATGATCAAGATAACGGTCATGGCAAATGGTGGCATGAGGAGAAAAAACCAATCGCGAATCTGTGGCTCGATTTTGCTGAGCATACCGAAGGCCGCACCGTAGTTGCGAACGTAAGTGATATTGAAAAAATCTTTGATAACATCGACAGATTGGCCATATTCAAAAGCCGAAAGAATATAATTCTTGGTGATTTGGTCAATTGCAACAACCACAACAGAAGTAATAGCCAGTAGAATTAATTTCGATTTCATGAAAGCGCCTCGTTACACTTGGAGCACACAGGTCCACATTTTTCAGTTTCAACAAGTGTATCGTAATTCCAACAGCGTGGACACTTTTCACCCTCTGCTTTTTGCACCTCGACATTAAATTCAGGACCTTCGGAGGTTTCCAATTGAGAGATAATGAAAAATTCTCGTAACATCTGCTGGGAAAACTGGCTCATTAGCTCAAATTGAGCTTTTGGAAGCTGCAATTTCACTTTCGCTTCTAAACTGGAGCCAATTGTCTTGGCGGCTCGGGATTCTTCAAGAGACTTCGAAACTTCAGTACGGATGGCAAATAGGTCGGTAAAAAGCTCGCGAATCTGTTTGTTCTCCCATTGCTTCTCTGGCTTTGGATAACTTTCAAAGAATACACTGTCTTTGTCTTTCCCAGAAAAATGCCCATACGCCTCTTCACTTAAAAACGATGTTAAAGGAGCCATGAGCTTAATTAAATTTTGGGTCAACAAAAACACCACAGTTTGGCACGAGCGTCTTTCGGGTCCGTCGGTTTTCCAAGTGTACAAGCGGTCTTTGATAATATCGAGATAATGGTTGGATAGATCGACCGTAAAAAAGTTGTTGAGGGCATGATAAACTTTGTAGAATTCAAAATTTTCGTAATGCTCTTCAACGGTATTCATAAATTGAAACGTTCGATCGAGGATCCACTGATCCAGCGGAAGCATGTTCTCGTAAGCGACCTTATCTTTTGAATAATCAAAGTCACCGATATTTCCAATCAGAAAGCGCATGGTATTGCGCAGGCGGCGGTAGGTCTCCGTAACCCGTTGAAAGCCTTCTTGGCTGTAGTTCATATCTTGACCGTAGTCTTGCGAAGCGGCCCACAGTCGCAAAAGTTCAGCGCCGGATTTGTCGATCAGCTTCAATGGGTCGACAACATTCCCCAAACTCTTCGACATTTTTCGACCTTTGCTATCGTTAACAAAGTTATGAGTTAAAAGAGCTTTGAAAGGCGCCTGGCCGTTGGAGGCTACAGAGGTCAGTAGGCTGGTCTGAAACCAGCCACGGTGTTGATCACTACCTTCTAAGTACAGGTCAGCTTGGAATTCCAAGCCATCGCGTTTCTTTTGAACAGCGGCATGGCAAATTCCAGAATCAAACCAGACATCAAGAATGTCTTTACCTTTTTTAAACTCGCCATTGCCACAGTCTTCACAATTAAACCCCGCGCTGAGTTCTTCAATAGGCATGTCGTAGTAAGCTTCGATGCCTTCCCCTTGTTCCATAGCATTGGCAATTTTATCCATGATGCCCGAGTCGATCAGAGGGTGGTCACACTGCACACAGTAAAGCACCGGTAATGGCACACCCCAGTTACGTTGACGGCTGATGCACCAGTCGGGACGGTTTTCAATCATGGCCGTTAAGCGCTTAACACCCCATTCCGGAACAAACTTGATTTTATCCAGTTCACTTAAAGCTTTCGTGCGGATGTTGTAGTTTTCATCGTCCATGGAGATAAACCACTGCGAGGTGTTGCGGAAAATCAGAGGTGTCTTGGTTCGCCAGCAGTGTGGATAGGAGTGCGTGATGTCCTTACGAGCCAAAAGATGCCCGGTGGCTGTGAGATCTTCAATGATGGATTCGTTGGCATCAAAAACTTTAACGCCCTCGTATTTTGGAAATTCGTTGGTGTAGGCCCCATTTGGGCCCACCGGACTGAAAATCGGTAGATCGTATTTTAATCCGACGATGTAATCATCATGTCCATGACCTGGGGCTGTGTGAACCACACCACTTCCGGCTTCAAGGGTCACGTGATCACCTAAAATAAAAAGGGAATCGCGGCCCATAAACGGGTGTTGGGCTTTTTCGTTTTCAAAATCTTTTCCAGTAAAAAAGTTTTTTGGACTTTTTAAACTAACGCCCGTCGCTTCCTCAAAAGTTTCTTTGATTTCCTTAGCAATCAAAAGGTATTCATTACCAGCATCAAAGAACCCGTATTCATAATCGGGATGCAAGCAGACAGCCATATTGGCGGGAATCGTCCAAGGTGTGGTGGTCCAAATAACGCAGTAAACAGGTTTGTCGAATTCCCCAAACTTTTGGTTCGGCTTATAATCAAACTTGACGTAAATCGAAGGCGAAGTGTGATCTTGATATTCAATTTCGGCTTCCGCCAAGGCGGTTTGCAAAGGAATACACCAGTGCACAGGTTTTTGGCCTCGTACTACGACGCCATTTTTATAATTCCGTGCAAACTCGCGAACCTCTTCGGCTTCGTACTCGGGAGCTAAAGTTAAATAAGGGTTATCCCACTCACCAAGAATCCCAAGGCGAATAAATTCTTTTTTCTGAGTCTCGACCCATTTCTTGGCTTCATCGCGACACAATAAACGAATTTCTTTGTCAGACTTTTCGCGAAGTTTAGGTCCCAGTTTTTTAGTGATGTTGTGTTCGATGGGGAGACCATGGCAATCCCACCCAGGAATATAGGGGGCGTGAAACCCCGCCATGTTTTTATATTTGATAATAAAATCTTTAAGACACTTGTTCAGGGTATGACCCATGTGGATATGGCCATTGGCATAGGGAGGGCCATCGGGCATGGTGAAATTCGGTTTGCCTTGATTTTGTTGAATCATTTTTGGGTAGACCGACTGAGTCTCCCATTGGTCGATGATCTCCGGTTCCCTTTGATTCAGGTTGGCTTTCATGGGAAAGCTGGTTCTTGGAAGATTTATGGAATCTTTGATGGCTTGTTTGAAGTCCGACACAGTAAAACTCTCCTGATAATAATGATATAGGCTTTATCATGGAGACCGCCAAGGTCAACGGAATCTATGGAATTTGCGTGAATTTTTCATAGCCCAGAGCCACCAACAGGCGCAGACTCTCCTCGCGTGAGCTGAGATTGAATCGCTTCTGCACATCCTGGATTCGAGCCTCAGTGGTCGCATCCAAGGCCACAGCCTTTTTGGTGGTGGTCTGACGGGTGTTGGTTGTCACTTCAAACGAGGCTTTTTTAACAGTTTCCGTTGTGGTCTCCTCTGACGAATTATCACTTTGGGTGGTGTGAGCCTGCGGTGGAGGTGGCGGCGCGGTAGGAGCGGTGTACTGCTGTGAGGTCTCTTGAGCTTTCGCTTGTGGAGGGGGCGGCGGCGGTTGCAAGGCCTGAGGCTGACCGCTGAATTGGTCAAGGCTTGAGGCTAAGCTTTTAAGATCGGTCACGAACTTTTTTGAACTCACAGGATGGTCATCATCGCTGAGGCGCTGGGCGCGACGATAAAGACTGACCAATCTTTCGGGTGTGTGGACATTGGTGCGAACAACATCCGGTTGGGTTTGTAACCAATCGAAGGCTGACTGCAGCGTCTCTCTTGTATAGGCTTCTGGTGGAAGGTCCGCGCTCATAAGGGGAAAAATACTAGCCAGTTCTTTGGAAAGGAATCAACGAGAATTTAACAAAGCAGGCATTTTGCGCAAAAAAGGGGCAAGGATGACTCAGCCCCTTTTGCTTGACAAAGATTCTTTAATTTTGGCCTCAGTTGAGAGAGTGAAGGCCGATGCGATTTCCTTCGGTGTCTTCGAAGGTCGCACAGAAGCCATTTTCACCAATCGAGGTTTTTGGCATCCGAACTTTGCCGCCCGCCGACGCAACTTTTTCTAAATAAGGAGCCAGGTCTTGACCGGCATTAAGATAGATCAAGGTTCCTTGATTGCTGGGGACGTAATCTTTGTGCTGCATAAGGCCGCCATGCACAACCATTGTTTCGGAATCGTTTTGCGAGGGAAAGATCGACATTTTCATGTCCTCCATTTCCATTTTTTCCATTTTAATATTCATGACTGTTTCATAAAACTTTGTGGCACGAGCCAGATCCGTGACCGGGATCTCAAACCAATTAATAGTGTGTGGATTTTTCATTTCATTCCCCCTTTGAAGACAAAACTTTAGAGTTTTTGTTAAAAATATTAAAGTCTTAGAGCAATAAAATGCGACAGATGTACTTTTCCTTTCGACGTGATCGGGTTGAAAAAATACCAAGACTCGGAATACTGATTGTTGATCCCTTCATCAAGAAGTAGGAGAAATCTATGAATATATTGATCGTACTTTTATCTTTGGGTTTTACGTTCCCGCAAATGGTTGAAATTCGTCGCCCCGAATTTGCTGGGCATGTTGAGAAGAAATTGGCCCGCTCTAGAAACACCCCATCTTCGACTTGCGAGGCGCCATCACGTCCTTTGCAAAAATCTGTCAGTGAAGCCCGTTGCACGGGGGCCGCACCTGAATCCAAAGACCTCGATAAAGCCGCCGTATCGTCGGCACCACCGACCACCCCGTCCATTAAAAGCAAAAAACGCTAATCTGGAACCCGCCGCCAAGGCGCTGATCATGAGAGAGTGACTGTTCGCGAGAACGTTAGACTTAATCCTCTGGGCAAGCGACCACTTCAAATGCTCCGGAGAACTCTTCATTGGGAGTGATGTACTCCATTTCGCCAATTGCCGAATTCGAGTTCACATCCGATAAAGTTGCAACGATGGAATTGGCGCCGGAGAAGTCTGGAGAATTATAGTAGTGGGTGAAGAGAGCGGATGTTGATTGGGACGCTCCAGGTTCGAAAACGTATATCAGTCGAGTACCGGGCGCCTGTGCATCAGACAATGAACATTCAATGGGTTGTTGGGTAAATATCAACAAGGTTGCACCCGCTTCATAATCATTACCCATATAGGTGGTTCCATTTGGAAAAGACTTAAGCAGTCCATAACCCAGATTATGGTCGACCCATGGTTGCCCCGGACTCGCTTCGCGATAAGCGCCCGGGATTGGTTCTGAGAGTTGAGCAGAGCTCTCTTGCGAGGCTTCCGTTGGATTATTATTTGTTGCCGCTGCAGAATCTCCCGCGTTACCGCTGTTGCTTCCACAAGCCATCAGTAAGGTCGACAACCCAATAAGTTGAAAAAAGATCAGTTTCATTTACCACCCCCTCTCTTTTAAAGGAGAGCAACAAAGGTGCCAACAATTCAGCTAAAAAATACACTAATTCTTTATTGATTACAAATATTTAGGCATTTGTTTTGAAATGAGAGTTTGATGAAAAGTGACTAGGAAGCCATCAATAATGGGGGTCAGTGAGCTAAATAGCTTATTTGTCCGGCGCAATCTCAAAGTGTTTAATTATTTTACGATTTTAAAATATCGACATTAAATCTCAATTCGACAATTTTAAATAGGAAGAAAGGAAGGAGAGTCAGGTAAGGTTTCAGAATCCCTTACTAAAATTATACCTGTAGGGATCTGTCTTTCTAATAAGGGCAACGGAACCAAACTAGTCAAAACGAGGTCAGTCGTTTTTAAAAATAAGTTCAGTGGTCTTAGCCTTGTCTTCGGGGACACCGAGCTCAACAAGATCTTCCATGGGGTATGTCTCTTTGTGAACCGTTGGTGGAAAATCAAATTCGCGATTGGCATAGTTCTCGGAAATCTTTCGCATATAATTGGTCCAAATAGGAAGGGCACCCGATGCCCCGGTGAGACGGTGGGGTGTGCCATCATCGTAACCGACCCAAACCACGGCCGAGTGAAAAGGGGTGAAGCCAGCAAACCAAGCATCGCGGGTGTCGGAGGTGGTGCCGGTTTTACCAGCGGCAATGTGGCGGAATCCCATGCGGCGGCTGTAGGCTCCGGTTCCTGATATGAGAGTTTCCTTCATCATTCCAATCAGAACCGCGTAGTCAGCGGGGTCACCGACTTGTTCACTGAATGGCTCATGGACGTAAAGAGTGTCGCCCCGTTGGTTGCTTACGGATTTGACGATCTCTAGATTTTGTTTCAGTCCCAGTTGCGAAAGGGTATTGTAGATCTGTAAGACTTCAAGGGGCTGCAGTTCAAAAGCTCCCAATGACAAAGCCGGATATTCCTTAAGAGGAGACTCGACGCCGAGATTGCGGGCGGTATCAATGATATTCTGCAATCCCACTTCCATCGCCAAGCGAGCGGTTGGGATATTTTTTGATTCTTTTAAAGCAAAAAATAAAGGAAGGGGTGCTGAATAGGAGCTATCGTAATTGCTGGGTTCCCAAACTTGACGATCATATTCGAGCTTGTAAGGGCTATTATTGAGACGAGTCACCGGTGTGTGGGGCGCCCCCATGGGATCGGCTGTTTGCAGTGCCGTTAAGTAAACCAAAGGCTTAAAGACAGAACCCACTTGTCTTTTGCTTTCGATGGCACGGTTGTAGGGGGAAGAGCGAAAACTCCGTCCACCGACAATCGCAACCACTTCGCCAGTCAGGGGGTTGCTTGCTAGTAAAGAGGCCTGGAGCTTTTTATTTTCCTCTTCCTTAAGTTTTTTAATTAACGGAATGTTTTCTTCAAAATATTTTAATTGGTTGGTGACCGCTTTTTCGGCGGTTTCCTGCGCCCTCGGATCCAGGGCTGTATAAACTTTAAGTCCGGCGCGTTCTTTGATTCCCAAGTCCTCTAACTTTCGGTTTACCGCATTCACATAGTAGGGAGCCGAGGCTGATGAATTGGATTGCAATTTATCGGGCATAGGGGCGGTATCGGCCTGATCAAATTCCTCTTGAGTGATTCTTTGATCTTCCAACATTTTAGTTAGAACGCGTGTTCGTCGTTCTTTGGCATTATTAGGATTTCGCACTGGATTGAAGCGGCCCGGATTGTTAACGATGGCCGCCAGCAAGGCGCACTCAGGAAGGTTTAAGCGGCTGATCTGCTGTTGGAAATAATACTCAGAGGCGGCGCCATAGCCACGCACTTCAAAAACTCCGCTTTGCCCAAGGTAAATAATATTGAGATAAGTTTCCAGGATGTCATCTTTAGAGACCCGAAATTCAAAAATCAAAGACATGACAATCTCTTTGATTTTACGCTTGATGGTTTTTTCTGGAGTTAAGAAATAATTTTTCACCAGCTGTTGGGTGATGGTGCTGCCGCCTTGGGCATAGCGAACATTACGCAAATTGGCGACCAAAGCTCGCATCAGACCTCGCACGCTGATCCCGCTGTGTTCTAAAAATTGCGGATCTTCAATGGCTAAGACAGCATCAAGACAGTAGCGGGGAATGTCGCCAAGGGTCACATGTTGCTGCTGGGTCGGTTTATTTCCCAGATACTGGGCAAAGATTTCGGCTTCGGCCTGTGCATAAAGTGAAGGCAGAAGCTCTTTGCCTTTGAAGATGCTGACAATTTGGTCGAGCTCGTTGAGATTGATTAAATTTAGCTTTTTCGAATAGCGAGGCCGGAACAGCAGGCAAGAGAAGACATCCTGGGTGCCCTTTACAATTTGCCCACATTGTACGCGATCTCCAACGCTGAAATCTCCAACTTGAATTGAGGAGCCAAAGGGCCGCGACCGGTATTCCTTTGATTCAAAATACTCAATCAAAGTTTGCAGACTGCGAACTTGTCCGACGTAAAACTTTGTAGGGCTTGAGTAGTACTGAGTGGGAGCTAAAAAACGTTTCTCTGTGATTAATTTTTGAATTTTGTAGTCGGTGTAGGAGACGATCAATAGAGCTATGATGAAAAGCGTCAAAGTGGCAAGGGTGAAGAGCTTTAAGCGTGTCAGTTTCATCGTACTTGACATTAGGCGCAGTCCCACGTTTAGTCAAAGCCTATGAAAATGACCCAAAACCACATTGAGAGCTTGGTTCGCCGAGTTTTGCTCGAGTTGGAAAAAAACAAAACGATAAGCTTTAACAAAAACAAAGAAACCATTCTTTCTCGAGGCAAAGAAATCATCCTAGAGGATTTTGCAAAAGAGGCCGAACTTGAAAAAGAGGTCATGCGCATGCTGGATGATCTAGAGAAAGAGCAGGGCGATCAATTTGAACGTCATCGCATGTTCAAAATGCTGAAGAAAAAAGTCGCTGAAGAGCGTGGGATCATCCTATGATTATTAGTGAAGACAGACAGAAACACTTCGCCCACATTTTGATCGATAAACTTTGGGGTGACGAGTACATCGAATTTGATGAAGATGACGAGGATCAAGTCATCCGTCAGACCAAACGGCTGATTGGCCTTTGGGTTCAAGAGCAAGGCGATATCGACGAATCCGTTCGCAATAAAATCAATAGTCTAAAACGCGATCTTCCCGAGGGCAGCCCTGAGTGGAAGGTTATGTATAACAAGTATTACAATGAAGAAATGTCCCGTCGCGGACACAAGTAAGGAACGTAAGTCAGTCAAGGAGGTTCCGGTGAAAGCTTTACTCACGCTCACAGTCTTATTATTGATAGCTAACACAGGTCTCGCCGGAGACATTAAGTGGGAAGGAACTTATCGCTTCGAAGGCCTTAAGGTTTTTAACCCCAGCTTAGATGACGCCGGAAACAACAAGGCCTATATGTTGCACCATATGACCTTGCGTCCACAGTTTCAGGCTTACGATGGACTGACCATTCATTCCCGTTTCGATATTTTCAATAATAGCAGTGCACCTAATGATCAATTGGGGCAAACTTTTGGTCAGGGAATCAACAATCCTCCTCCCGCGGGTGCTGGAGTCGGTAATTCCAACACCATTGGCGATCAGCAAGCCTCGGGCATGATCAACGTTAACGAACTGTATGCCAATTGGGTGCATGAGTTTGGTGTTTTGACAGTGGGGCGGGCGCCCATGCACTTTGGATTGGGGATGCAATTTAATGCTGGCTATGGAGTGTTTGACCACTGGTTGGAAAACCGTGATTTGGTCGCCTATAAAGTTGTGATGGGCAATTTTACAATTATGCCTGTGCTCGCTAAATCCTATGAAGGTCTTTTGGATCAAGAAGATGATGTGAACGATTACATCCTGCAGTTGAACTATGGTAATCCTGAAACTGAGCTTGAAGTGGGATTTATCTATCAAGCACGGCGTTCAACGTCCAACGCCAACTCCAACGACACACCGACAACAGTTATCGGCAATGGCTCGACTTTGGTCGATAATTACGAAGTGAATTCTTACAATGT
Organism: Bdellovibrionales bacterium; assembly: GCA_964230555.1. Classification (GTDB taxonomy): domain Bacteria; phylum Bdellovibrionota; class Bdellovibrionia; order Bdellovibrionales; family JAGQZY01; genus JAGQZY01. The sequence continues at coordinate 801 of CAXRIX010000036.1, read as the reverse complement.
CTTTGTTTCTCAATGGGTTGAGTCGGTGAAGGTGGCCTTCGAGTTGGGCTTTATGGATGGTAACACCGGGCTTTCCAAAAATGGCAGTGAAATCTCTCACGACGGCTTTGGTGGCGCCGTTGAGCTGACTTATCACCCGGAATCTTCGCACTGGGGATTCAATCTAGATCTTGGTTACGCCAGTGGGGATGATCCTTCAACAGAAAATACTTATGAAGGTTATTTGTTCGATCAAAACTACGATGTGGCCTTCTTACTATTTAATCATCCCATGGGTGCGGCCGACTTTTTTAGAACCTCGTATCTTCGCAACACCACGGCTGGCGTGCCTTCGGCGTCTTCGAGTTTCGACACCGAGGCGATCAGTAACACCCTTTACGCCTCGTTTGCGACTCACTACAAATGGGCTCAGAAATATGATTTTGAAACTCGTATTACCTACGCACAGCTTGATAAAGACCCTTTGAATTCCAATGTGGACTCGAACGTGGGTTTTGAAGTAGACTTAAGCTTGAAATATGAACCTTTCAAAGGTTTTCAGTGGGTGAATCGCGCAGGAATATTTTTACCAGGTACTGCGTTTGAGGGAGGAACACAAAATCTTCCAGTTAATAATGCATTCGGATTCGAAACCAAAGCCGCCATCAGCTTTTGATAACACCAAGGTTTCAACTTTGATTTAGCGACTGAGATTGCAACTTGATTACTCGCGTTGGCGGAAGCAGGGGCCCCGGTGGGTTAAACCACCGGGGTTTTTTTATTCGCCTTGGGCGGGCTCGCGATTTTCTTCGAATGGGAGAA
>CAXRIX010000035.1:0-2829 GCA_964230555.1 Bdellovibrionales bacterium | reverse complement strand
AGAGAACATTCGTTTTTAAAAACTGATAAATGACTTCAGCCTCTTCGTAGCCAATTCTCGAAAAGGACTCTGTCGATGTAATAGGTAGAAGATTATAAAATCTCCGTGTCTCCAATTTGTATATTTCAGTCAAAACTTTGGCCTTCTTTTTAAACTGCGCACTTTGCAATAAAATATGCTCGTCGGCCGGAATATTAAAAGCGACACTCATAACGGGAATGCCGTGCTTTCCTTCAAAAAAAGAGTGACAAAAGTAACTGCAGTCTTGGTGATGGGAATGACCATATTCTCCCAGAGCGCTATGAGTATAGACTTTGCCGTAGCGAGAACCGAGCGTCTTTTCAAAAAGTTCAAATGCTGATTCTTGATTCAATCCCAATTTAGGATCGTCTATGAGTCCACCGTGAATAACTTTACGAATTCCCAACTGTTCACCGGCGCGCTCTAATTCGCGGGTTCTTTCCCCTTCTCGCCCATCGGTTTTTCCACTGGTTAAGCACAGAAGATCGTACTTGATATCCTTAGCCGTCAGAATTAAACCTGCAAAAAATAAGGACTCATCATCAGGATGTGCAGTTACAATTAAAGAGTTCTTTTCTGGGGTCATGCCATCATTATGGAATTAACTGCTCCAGATATCAAAATTTCTTTCAATCCGCTTTAATTGGTCCAGGATTTTCGACTTTACGTCCTAAAAATCGAAGAACGGCAACGAGACAAAGGCCAGCTAAGCCGTACTGGAGCCACGTAGGAAGCTCTAACGTCGCTGGCAAATATCCAAAAACCAAGGCAACGGCTCCTACCAAAAGGCTGTAGGGCATCTGTGTTTTGACGTGATCCATAAGGTCACACTGACTGGCTATAGAACTCATTATCGTTGTATCTGAAATGGGAGAACAATGATCTCCCATAATGGCTCCATCGAGAATGGCCGCTAAGCAAATTGCCAATAAAATGCCTTCATTTCCCCCTTGAAGGTGGAGTGCCAATGGCGTGATCGTCGGAATGAGTATTGCCATGGTTCCAAAACTCGTTCCTGTGGCAAAGGCGGTTGCCGCCGAGATAAGAAAGACAATTAGTGGAAGAACCGAAGCACTTATATGGCGCCCGATACTCTCTGTTAAAAACAAGCCTGTTTGCAAGTCATCACAAATGACTTTTAAAGACCAAGCCAATACGAGGATTCCGGTGGGAAGAAGGGCTCCCTTGAGTCCTTTGTACAAAGATATTCCCAGGAGCTTGCCAGGAAGCCGAGCCAGAACTTGAGAGCAAATGACGGCGAGTACTAAACAAAGGCAGGCCCCGTAAAATAAAATCATAACTCCATTCGAGGAGGATTTTAGGGCCTCAAACCATGTTCCGAAAGAGAAGAGTCCAAGGACACCATTGTTAAACCCACCACCGTCATAAAACATGGCTAAAAAGACAAAACTCAATAGAGATGCCAAGGGCAAAATCGCCGTCATCAGATGATGCTTTACTTCCATCGCAGGCTCGATCTGTTCAAAACTTGTCGTTGCCGAAAGTTTTGCTCCTTTGCGACTGACTTCACCTTTGTGAAAAGCCCTGTGCTCGGCCCGTGCCATCAACCCAAAATCACGACTCAGAACGGCGTTGGCAAAAACAAAAATCAACATAAACCAACAGTAAAAACGAGAACTCAGTGCTTCAAAAAAAAGGCCATAGCCATCGGCATTGAGACTGTATTGCTTAGATATTTCCTCAAATAAGCCCACCTCGTAACCGATCCACGTGCTGACAATAGCGAGGCCTGCCACAGGAGCACTTGTCGCATCCACAAAAAAAGCTAACTTTTCGCGACTCACTTTATAGCGATCGGTAAAACCGCGCATGCTCGCGCCAACAATCATCGTATTGGCGTAATCATCAATAAAAACGAGAAAGCCCATAATAACCGTCACAACCTGACTGGATTTGCGTGAACTTATATGCTTTTGCATACTCTCAACCATCGCTGCGATTCCACCCGATACGATAATTACCGAAATCGCCATAAGAAGAACAAAAACAAAGCCCAAGACTTTCAGGTTCTCAACATCTGTAATAGACTGCCAAGCGAGTGAAACTGGATAAATAACGGCTCTTCCGTAGTTTCCAATTTCTCCAACCCCGTCCGGCACAAAATGAAGAAAAGAGCCAATTACGATCGCTAAAATCAAACTCAAAAATATTCGTTGAGTCAGAAAGGCTAAGCTAATTGCAAAAAGGGGCGGAAGGATACTGTACCAGGCCCCTCCTCCGGCACTATCAGCAAAGTAGGCCAAGCCGAGGCAAAGCAGCATCATAAAAAGTGAAATTATAAATTTTAAGCCCCGAAATTGTGATTCCACAATACCCCCTAGTCCTTCTTAAGTCATAGTTCCCCGCCCAGTTTTTGACAAGAAGGTTTTGGCTCCATAATGAAACCACCACTTAGATTTCGACCAAATCTGCAGCTTAGAGGTACCCATTACGTCAACAGGATTTATTGACATCACACTCATGCTGAATCTGAACTGTTTGAGGTGGGATATTCAAAAGATCGTTCAAAGTGAAATGGCATTTTGGTTGCAAATTACCTGAAGTATATCCTTGTTACGAAATGACGTTTTTTGCTTTTAAATCGGAAGGCCCGAGATGAAATACTTGCTGATGATACTATTGTGTTCAATTTTTAGCCTACCTGGCTTTGCTCAAGAGACTCAGAACGGTCTCTCCGATGCACAAAAAAGAAGGTTGATCCACGCAGCCCTTGCTGAATTCCCAGATACCTTGGGGCTCTTGTACGACAGATTTCTTGCCAGTGAGCTCAATAATCAAGACCTCGAT
>CAXRIX010000034.1:0-7334 GCA_964230555.1 Bdellovibrionales bacterium | reverse complement strand
TGGTGAGTTGTGAAAAATTGACACTCTGTCTATCGAGGCAAGAGCGGGGCTGGTAGGGTTGCTTCATTATATAGACAGAGAGGATGGCCTATGAGCTTTTTTCGTCAGATTTTTACCGCCTTAATATTTCTAAGTCTCCATGGAATGGCTCATGGCCAAGGTTTCGACAACTTTGGTGGCGGACTGCGCGGAAGCAATGATTTTGGTACGTTTCCAACGATCTCTCCTCGTAGCTGGGACTCCCCAGATCTTCCCACCTACAATGAAGGCGGTGGGCGCTATGAAGGTCCTACTGGTGTTCCAACACCCATGGACTTAATCACGGGTGGTTCACCCATCGGCGAAACAACGATTGATAATGGATGGAATAATGAGGACTATCGCCCAGCACCCCAAGAAACCATTGAAGATTGGCAACCGACCATCACAATAGAGCCGACCACTCCTGGGACCGCCGACAATCCCACCAACCCCACCGGACTCAGTCTTCCCGACCCTGGCATGAGCCCCGAAGCCCCAATCTTTCCCATGCCCAATTTTCTAACTCAACTTCTGCCTCCCGATATTCTCACCGAGTACGAACTCAAGCCATGGGTCCAACCGGAAGTGCTTCCCTCCGAAATCGAAGAGTGTTCACAATTGCCAGCCTACAGCGGAATTGATTACGCCATGGACCTTCGACAACCAGAATTGTCTGAGGAGGACTACATTGAAATTCACACTCTTTGGATAAAACTTAGGATGTGTCGTAAAGGCGGAGGCATTCAGGCCGACGATGTGAACGTCCGAGTTCTCAACAACAATGACTACCGATGTGTTTTCTACACTGGGCAAAACTTTAAAGACGATATGCGTTTGGCAGAGTCTGAAGATGAGGAGCAAGTCATTAAAGCTCTTTACCAACAGTACTTCTTTAATTGTTTTTAAAGAGCTCGCAGCTTGATTTCGAGTTCCGCCACCAGAGCCGGGTCACAGGCTCCGTCAAAACTCAGGCGAAGCTCCTCTTGACCATATGTGGGCTGTGATTTGGTCGCATCATAGGCTGCGACGTCCATAGAAGATTCGTACTCTAAATAATGTAAAGAATTGCGATAGGCTTTATAGACACCGGTTTCATAGGCAAAAACGCTGGCGGACTCACTAACATTTTCCAGTGATTTCCCAAGCAGTCCATTGATGTGATAGCGCATACCCTCATCGTAGAACCTCCAGATATTGCGACCAATAAAATTATCATCCAAGCTCACAGAGACTTTATAAAAAATCGATTGCGCTAAATAAAATTGCACAACATTCGACTTGGATTGCTGATACAGGTCGCGGAACAGGGACTGGAGTGGGTTTTCATAATAAGTCGTCGCCATCACCTGATCATAAAGTCTGGCTTTCGTGGCATCGTCAACGTTACTGTAGCGATGGAAAACATCATTGCGTAACATTGCATAAAACAAATTATCCGAGGCATTGGCGGACTCTGACTCGATGAGGTTGAGAATCGTTTGATGCTCGGACTTGATCCCTTTCATAAAATCATCACCACCCGTGAAACTCATGTTCGCAAAGGCCTCTCGGTTTTGCGCCAGCAAAAAGGTTTTAGCCACACTGGTTTTGTAAGAGTGAAAATCGGCAAAGTCGGGTTCAATAAAAACGGACAATTCACTGAATTTATCGTCACCAAGACTCAAACCTAAAGCTTGCAATTGATCTTTTTTGCTTAGATTATTTTGCTTAGCAAAGTCTAAAAACTCACAAAGCTGTCTGGACCGAATATAGGCAACGAGTTGCTGTAGAGGGTCGACTTTCAGTTCCCGGTTAAAACTTTGCGGCTTGCGCGTCGACACAGTGACGGCGGAACTCGCCTCAGGATTCGTATTAGAATCGACCTCTTCCCGTGTTTCAGAATCTTCAGAAAGCTCAATTTCTCCCATCGCAGCGGCATCGGAGACTGAGATTTTAATATTTTTTACGAAGTAGAAGGCACTTGCAATTGAGGCAATCAAAACAACAGCTTTAAAACCATCCATACTATCTCCTTCTCCCATGCCTGACTTTTAACGGAATCTGGTCCAATTAAAAGCCAAGGCACTTTTCGGAGGATGCTTAGAGAATGTTGGCAGCCAATTCAGCCAATTCTGATCTCTCCCCCTTGACGAGTGTGTTGTGCGCCGAAATTCGGTGCCCCTTGAAACGCTCGACAGAGTAGGTCAGACCACTGGTCGCGCTATCAACGTAAGGATTATCGATCTGATAACAGTCTCCCGTCAATACGACCTTGGTACCGGACCCAGCTCTTGTCACAATGGTTTTAATCTCATGGGGTGTCAGGTTCTGTGCTTCATCAACAATTAAAAACTGATTGGGAATACTTCGACCTCGAATATATGTTAGAGGCTCGATGTTCAACATCCCTTGGTTCATCAGTTCTTGAGCACGTCCTGCTGCTTTTTTATCAGCGCCCATCAAAAATTCCACGTTGTCAAAAATGGGTTGCATCCATGGGTTCAATTTTTGTTCAACATCACCGGGTAAGTAACCAATGTCTCGACCCATTGGAAAAATCGGACGACTCACCAGCAAACGTTGAAAACGCCCCTCATCTAAAGTTTTGTATAAACCAGCGGCCAGAGCCAACAGAGTCTTACCGGTTCCGGCCTTTCCAACCAACGAACAAAAGAGGATTTCGTCGTTCAGCAAACAATCCAAAGCAAACGACTGCTCGACGTTGCGGGGATGAATTCCCCAAATCCCTTCGTTCATGCTGATCAAAGGAATCATGGCTTTTTGGGATTCGTCATAGCGCCCAATGGCACTGTGGTTTTCATTCGATGAATCTTTCGCAATAATATACTGGTTGGCAAACAACTTCTGGTCATCAGGTATTGGCAACACACGGTCTTCATAAAACTGATTGATAAGATCGGATGTAACGGTGATCTCAACATGACCGTTGTACATCTCTTCAAACGACACCTTTTCAGGCTCATAATCTTTAGCGGTGATACCAAACACATCGGCTTTAATTCGAAGGTTGATATCTTTGGTCACTAACTCAACTAAGGCGTCGGGATCCTCGGCTTTCAAGTGAAGAGCCATCATCAAGATACGATTGTCAGCTTTATTCTCGAAAAGATCGTCGGGAATGTCCTCAGTTCGACGGTCCGCTGTGATAAAGATTTTTGATTCAGAATCATCGGAAACTGGAATGCCTTCTGATAAACTTCCCTTTTCGCGAAGAACATCAATAAAGCGTGAGAAATGGCGGGCGTTTCGCCCATTTTCTCCTGGATCTCGTTTGAATCGATCGACTTCCTCAATCACTGAAATTGGAACATAGACGTGGGCTTTATGAAATTTGTTGACCGCCAAGGCATCAAACAAAATGACATTCGTATCAACTACTATCTTTCTTATCCCTTTGGCCAAATCACCCCTCCTGCAAGAACTGCTCGATTCCGTTAGACGAACCGTAGACAGGTTTATTGCAGTACAATTCAGCGGGGCTGGCAATAAAAACCCCTCGAGAAGCAGTGCAGAGAAGTTCTCGAAGGCGGTTGTTGCTGTTGACAGTGTTTTTTATTGCTTAGGGTTGATCAAGATTGCTGACGATAACGTCACCATGATCCGTTTTCAGATTCGCACTGACAGTCTCGATAAACTGAATGAAGTGCTTAAGAGCCTCTTGGTTGACTGTCCCCTTGAGGACGGAAGCTCCATGACGATAGACACCCTCTTCCTCGACATAGCGAGAGGACTTCACTTGAACTACAAATGGAAAGTAGGTTCTATGGTTGAGGTACACACGCATGGCGACCTCTTCACCGGGCTTAAAATGCCCTTGTTTCTTGGAAAGATCAAAAGCCACACCTTTTACCGAAATGTCATGAAGGGCACACTTTTGCAGCCCCGAACCGGGAACGATGGTGTGAACACCAATAAACTCAGTCAGAATTGTTCGCCGTACAGAGCGACGCTCATCCTGGATCATTTCTTGTCGTTTTGCGCCAATATCGACGATACTGGCCTTAGAGTCCGTTTTTTCGGTGGACTCATCTTTTTTTACCTTAGGAAATGCTAATACTTTACCTTCTGTACTCATTCCCCCTCCCTGTGCTATAAAAAACAATCGGAAGGAAGGGGTCTCAACTTTAGACATTTCTCAAGAAAACAGGAGGGTTTATCCAAGATTCAGACTCAAATAAAGCTCTAATAGCATTTTTTGGCAGTCTGGCCCTGCATGGTCTTCTTCTCCTTCTTGTCGCCTTTTTTGAAAACCCGTTTAGCGTCTCAAAACAAGACACCCCAATGGAAATCGTTTTTACGGAACCACCGAAAGAAACGATGATGGTGCAAGCCCCTCCGAATCAAAAAGTCTTAAAAGAAAAGCCCAAAGACGAGGTTAAATTTAAATCCAATGCCACCCGTCGAACCGAGCTTGAAACTTACGCCAAACCACCGGAACCCGCTCCCATTCAAGCCCCGGTTGCTTCCGGCGGACAGGGTGGCAAAGCCAAAAAATCCAATGAGCAAAAAGAAAAGGTCAGCGAATTCGGAACTTATAAAGCCGAAGATGACCGCGAGGTTCTGCATTTGCCAGGATATGGCAGTTCGAGTTCTCGCCCCTTAGTCCCGGCCTATGTACAACAGCAAATGCCACCTGGTGTGAGGCTGGGAAATGTGACCGCTCTAAACACAGACCAACACCGGTTTTACAGCTTTAATCAAAGACTGCTGCAACGATTTATCCCGCTTTGGGGGGATCGCGTGCGAACCGCTCTTTACCAGTGGATTCGTGAAAACAATGCGCCGGCTGTCAGCAAGTCCTGGGTGACAAACGTTGAAGTGATCATGAATGAAAAAGGCGAAGTTCTAGAGGTCCAGCCGTTTCGGCTCTCCGACTTGTGGTCGATTGACGAAGCCGCCATCAATTCATTTAAAGATGTGGAAAACGTCCCAAATCCACCGAAAGAAATGATCGACAAAAACGGTTATATTCATTTGCAGTTTCAAACCGAAGTGTTTTGGGTTCCGCAGCCCAATATCCGGTTTCAAAGTGGCAACTAATTCACACCCGTGGATCTATTTTTAACAGTTTGTCTTAACAGTTGCAGTGAAGGACCATCTAAAAATGCTTTCGGTAATCCAAAAGACTTCACCTTTCCTTCACTCTTGATTTTCAATTTCTTAGCTTCCAGTTGAACGTCAGCAAAAGAATCAAAAGGATAAATCTTCTTTAAGGGGCCAATGGCTGGCAGCGCAACAAAAGCTTTTTCATAAAGACGAAAACAGGGACGGGTTTGTACCGATACACAAATCCCCAAGGTCACAAGCAACGGAAAGGCCGTGAAATAGGTTCCAAACAGCGAAGCCACCAAAAACAGCAGGCCGCTAACAATGAGCCCAGCACGATACAATGTTTTGTTATGTTGTACCTCAACAAGAAGCTCGCCGTATTTTTCCTGCATTTTCAGTCGATCCATGCGTTTTCCTTTGTCAGGCAATTTTTAAAACACAATGACCCTATTGTCTAGCCAACAGAGGAGAGGATTAATGGCGATAACCCCGAGCATGTGCCACCTGAGAATAAAGAATGAACTGTTCATCAAAGGAGGATAGCCAACACGCAAGAAGCCTCGAAACCTCTTTTTTGACCTAGACCAAGGGACCTGTAATGGGTTTGCACTCTGGACTTTGGAACCTCTATAAATCCTTATTTTTATTTGATAAAATTTAATAATGTTGAGAATTCTATTACTCCTGCTGATGATGTTTCCAAGCCTTGGCAAAACGGCTTACTACGAATTGGGCTTTGCTGGAAACTATCGAAAATTATATCTGCCGTCGGAAACCACGCGTGAATCATTTGACGCCACTGTTTCTTTTACTGGTTCTTTTGCCTACTATTTTGCAGAAATGGCGGCCGCCGAACTGAGTTACACCAAAGGACAATCCGAGCGCTTTGTGCCAAGCTCAACTTCGGACTCTCGCACCACTTATGACTTTGAATTGATCGGTATGGACCTAGTTTTCACTTTTGCCGACAGGAAAGCGCCATTTATTCCCTATCTTAAAGCCGGGGTGGCCTATTTTAATAAAAAAGATGTCACCTATGAGTTTTCCAATCCGTTTTTTCGTGAAACCGTAGAGCTAGAATCAACATTTGTGCCAAGCCTCGGCTTTGGCATGAAAGTTCGGATAACAGATCGTCTTTCATTTAAAGTCGGGGTCGAAGCTTGGACAAGTGATTCCATTGATCGCGACCCCCGCTGGGATGTGGCGGGACGCGCTGGCATATCATGGTTTCTTTAAACAAAGCACTTTACACATTGGGACTGCTCACTGTCTTGGCTGGCCTGGGTGGCTGCCAACTGGGCTACATCGCAGAGAGCGCCTACTATCAGGCGCATTTGATGCGCCAACGGGTGCCTTTGCGCTACGCTCTTGAACACTATGAACTTACGCAAGATGAAAGAAACAAAATCAAACTCGCCATTGAACTTCGCAAGTTTATGGCCGAAGAGCTCAAACTCAACACCGATGATAACTACTCTCGGTATGTTCATCTTGATCAAAAGTATGTGACCTATGCCGTGAATGCGGCCCCGAAGAACCACCTGAAGGCTTACACTTGGAGCTTTCCGATCATTGGCAAAGTGCCTTATAAAGCTTACTTCAAAGAGGAGAGCGCCATTGAAGAAGCGAAACAGCTTCAGCAAGAAAACCTGGACACCTATGTTCGTGGTGTTTCAGCCTATAGCACTCTCGGTTGGTTTGAAGACCCTTTGCTGTCTTCAATGTTGCGCATGAAAGAGCATCAGTTTGTCAACACACTGATCCATGAAACCGTTCACGCCAATCTCTATATTGCTGGAGAGTCAAAATTTAACGAAAGAGTCGCAAGCTTTCTTGGACAACTTGGGGCCGAAGCTTATTACCAAAAACTCAACCGCGCCGACGACTTAAAAACAATTGTCTCAAATGAATCCCACGATGAGCTTTTGTTTTCAGAGTTTATCAGTGGTGAACTCAAGCAACTGCGCCAATGGTACAAAAACAATCAAGACAATCCCAACATTGAACAGGATCGACAAAAACAGTTCGCCAAAATGAAACAAAATTTTCAAGAAAGCGTTCAACCAAAGCTCAAAACGGATCAGTACCTTTGGTTCCCAAAGAAAAAGTTCAACAATGCTTTTCTACTTCTGCTTGAACTTTACAACAGTGACTTCTCCGAACTGGAAGCTTTGGCCAATCACTACGATCGCGATTTCATGAAGGTTTTCAACAAGCTAAAGGAATTGGAGTCATCCGACAATCCTGAAACTCAGTTGAAAAAA
>CAXRIX010000033.1:0-5063 GCA_964230555.1 Bdellovibrionales bacterium | reverse complement strand
CCTCAAGATCTCCACCAAATTTTCCTGAGACGATGGAGCTTGAGGAATTTTGGTAGGAATTATTCAAAACCGACATCATCACCAAACCGGGAATAAGGAAGGCTAAATAACTGACCCCACCTTCCATATTGATTTTACCTCCCAAGGAGACGCCAAAAATCAAAAGGTACAAACCCGAACTGACAATGGGAGCAAACACGGTTTGCACAGCCACTTTGATGAAACGTCGAATCTCTCGATAATAGAGGGTGAAAAATGGTCGTAAAGACGGCGCCACATTCATAGAGCCTCTCCTTCCCCTAAAATTCGGACAAAGGCCTCTTCCAGGTTACCCTCAGTGATTCGAATGTCCATCAGGTCGCGCATATCACATTTCAGCTCGGCTAATAAATCTCCGACACCCAGTTTCTGAGGAATAATAAACTCAGCTTGATTGCCGTCCCAACCATGAAAGTAAGGAGACTTTTCATCAACCTTGCCGCCATCTTTAAAAATCAAAGACACTTTGCGCTCGGTTAATTGCTTAATCAGCTCTTTTGTTGGACCCACTTTGCGAAGGTGACCCTGCTGAATCACTCCGACACGGTCGCAAAGCTCTTCGGCTTCTTCCAGATAATGAGTGGTCAATAGGACCGACATACCGTCTTCTTTAAGTTCTCGAACAAAATCCCAAAGCGAGGCTCGCAGTTCGATATCGACACCGGCTGTCGGTTCATCCAAAAGTAAAAGTTTGGGATTATGAACCAAAGCTTTAGCTATTAACAAACGCCGTTTCATTCCACCACTGAGTTGTTTTACTTTTTTATTGCGATGCTCATATAAACCCAGACGATTGAGCAAATAATGAATTCTTTCCTTATTGTTCCAACAGCGAAAGAAACCCGAGTGAAAAACCAAAATCTCTTCGGCCGTAAAATAGCCGTGATTAATGATCTCTTGAGGCACATAACCGGTGAGCAACTTGGCCGGGATCGGATCTTTGGCAGGATTGATTCCAAAGATCTGACATTGCCCCTCATCGGGCTCTTGCAAAGTCACCAAACAAGAAATGATAGAGGTCTTGCCAGCGCCATTGGGACCTAAGAGACCAAAAATTTCTCCCGGTTTCATTTCAAAAGATATTTTATTAACGGCGGTGAAGCTTCCATACCGTTTGACAAGCTCATCGATTTTTAATGGCGAAAGATTTTTTACATCCATTGATCCACCCCTTCTGAAAAGGGAGAACCAAAAGTGACACCTTCATTTTCTTTTTGCAGCCAGTTCACATCCCATTCACTACTTAAAAGAACCACCGGCCGATCGTCCTTGTCGCGAAACACAGTGGTGGCTCCGCTGATATCTGCCACTGGCTGCCCCTCTTCATTGCGGGGCCAGCGCGCCACCGTGTAGGGCGCACGATCAAGGCGCGTCGGCAAATTGTATTCATCTTCAAGACGATGTTGCAAAACTTCAAATTGTAGTTCTCCAACAACGCCGACTACAGGATCTTGAGCGCCAATAATTGGATCGATAAAAAGTTGGATCACACCTTCTTCAGAAAGCTCCAAAAGAGCCTTTTGTAGTTTCTGTCTTTTTAGAGCATCTTTTACGAAAACGCGGGTAAAAAGCTCAGGAGAAAACTGCGGAATTTTCTCAAATTTAAATTTTTTACCGCCAGTCAATGTATCGCCAATTCGAAACAATCCGGGATCACTAACCCCCACAATATCGCCAGCAAAGGCATCTTCCACAGTTTCGCGATCTTGCGCTAAAAACTGGGCTGAGTGAGACAGCCGAACATCGCGATTCAATCGCATGTGTTTGACCTTCATGCCGCGAGAAAACTTACCAGAACAAATTCGCATAAACGCCATTCGATCACGATGTTTGCGATCCATGTTGGCTTGGATCTTAAAGATAAAGCCTGAGAAAGCGGGATCCAATGGATTGATTTCATCCCCTTCCCGTGACTTTCGAGGCGCTGGTCCAGGAGCCCATTTCGTAAAATAATCAAGAAACTGGTCGACTCCAAAATTGAGTTTAGCACTCCCCCAAAACGCCGGTGATATTTCACCTTTCATGAATTGCTCCATGGAAAATTCGGCGCTGTCCATTTCAATCAGCGCAATCTCTTCAAGAACCATTTCTAAGATATCGTGATGAATCCATTGTTTCCAGCGTGGATCTTCCAGGGAATCGACGGGAATAATAGTCTGCTCCGCCGTCTCTTTGTTATAAAGAATCACTTGCTTTGAAATACGATCGTAGATTCCCGAAAATAAACCACCCAAGCCAAGTGGCCAATTCACCGGAAAGCACTTCATCTTTAAAGTGCTTTCAATTTCGTCAATCAGCTCTAAGGGAACTTTACCCTCGCGATCGCACTTATTGATAAAAGTGAAGATCGGGACTTTACGAAAGTTACAGACTTCGTAAAGTTTTTTGGTTCTCTCCTCCACCCCTTTGGCAACATCAATCAACATCAAGGCTGTATCAGCTGCGATCAGAGTTCGATAGGTGTCTTCGGAGAAGTCTTTGTGCCCAGGTGTATCGAGAAGATTGATTCTTTGTCCGTTGTGGTCGAACTGCAACACACTGGACGTGATGGATATGCCTCGCTGTTGCTCCATGGCCATCCAGTCGGAGGTGGCGGCTTTCTTACCCGCCTTTCCTTTGACCTCCCCGGCCTCGTGAATAACTCCACCGATATAGATCAGCTTTTCGGTAATTGTGGTTTTACCGGCATCGGGGTGAGAGATAATAGCAAAGGTTCTCCGGCGGCGGATCTCCTCTTTGTCGCTGAGCTTTTCCATTTCATGTGTCCAATTGTTCTTAACTAAGGCTTTTTATGCCCACAGTGTTCGCTTTTATCCTATAGCTGTAACAGCAGGACGTCACAAAAGCAATGTAGGGGCCTTTTAACCCCTTGTTTTTGCGAGATTATCCTTTGTTTTTTTGGTGGAGCTTCCATAAAATAGAGTCCGTAGAACTTAGTGATGTTTTTTTAAGCACTTTGCAGAAGGGAACCCCTTGGATCATGTGACTCAACTGGCAAAAAAAGAAATTCGAATCGATGGTTTTATCGAACTCTTTCAGCAACAACTGTCTCAATTGCAAAGCTGGCGTTTAATTCTAGGCTTGGGAGTTTTCGTTTTACTGGTCAGCTCACAGATCGTGAAAGGCTTTCATCTGGAGTTGATCGCTGTTTTCCTACTACTACCAGCTTTTGTGGTTTTCTTCCGAAAGTCTCGCCAGGTTTTTAACTTTGTGGAGCGCTTGCAGGATCTGAAAAAGTTTTACCACGATCAGTGGGATTTTCACCAAGGACATCTCACCCATTTCACGCGCCCCGAGGATATGTTCGACAGTAATTTGGCTCGAGATTTGGATCTTGGACTGTTTTTCTCAGCCATTGACCGCAGTTTTACTTTGCAAGGTCAGACTCTTTTGAATCATTGGATCTGCCAACACTTTAAAGACCATGATCGAAATCATCGCCATCAAAAGATCAAAGCTTTGACCCGGTTTCCGGGCTTACTCCGGCGCTTGCAGCTTCGAAAACCACCCACTCTGATTGACTTTGCCCGCATTGAAAAGGAGGTCAATCGGTCGTTTTTCGAAGAAAAAATGACATGGAAATGGATCGTTCCCCTATCTTGGTTTTGCGTGATTGCAGCCATTGTTTTGGGTTTGCCATCTCTGATTTGGAAACTGGCATTGCTGATCTATATTGGTTCAGTCCTTAGCTTTATCGGTCGCACCCAGCATGTTTTTTCAAGGTTACAAGATCTGCATACCGACCTCACCAGCTTAGGAGAACGCACCCCTCTTTTAGAAAGGCTCGCGCAACACATCTCCGGTGCCGAGTCCCTTAAAAAATGCCAAGCCACAAATGATATTCGGGGATTGAATCGACTTATTAGTTTAATGAGCATGAAAACCAACCCGATCATTTTTTATATTCTCAATCTGATGGCGCCTTGGGATTTTCTATTGGTCGAGCTCGCCGAGCGGACTCGCAAAAAATTATTCACCAACTTTAAAGGTTGGAGCCCCGAAATTGTCGACATTGAGGCCTGTGCCAGTCTCGCCAACCTTAAACTTTACCACCAAACCGAGTGGGCCGAAGAATCGCAACAGTTTGTTCAGGTCGAGGCTTTGTCACATCCGCTTTTAAATCAAAACACTGTGGTCACCAATGATTTCTCTCCAGAATCAAAGCAGGTGATCATCATTACGGGCTCCAACATGAGTGGAAAGTCCACATTCCTAAGAGCCTTAGGAATCAACTACTGCCTGGCCAATATCGGGGCCCCGGTGTTTGCAAAAAAGTTTTTATTTAAACCCATGCCTTTGGTTTCTTGTATTCGAGTCAGTGATTCTCTTCGCGACGGACAGTCTTATTTTTACGCGGAAGTTCAGCGCATGAAATTGATTTTGGACAAAGCAAAAACCGAAGAGATTCTGTTTCTGATCGACGAGCCTCTACGAGGCACCAACAATCGTGAACGCTTGATCGGCAATCAGAAGTATTTGCAACAAATCATCAAAGCCAACGCCTATGGCTTTATTTCCACCCATGATCTTGAGCTGACAGCCCTGGCCGACGAAAGTTCAGCCATCAGCAATTACCATTTTAGTGAACAATGGGACCGTGAAGACTTGATGTTTGATTATAAAATTAAACAGGGCCCTTCGCAAAGCACCAACGCTTTAAAAATCTTACAGCGTGAAGGACTTATTGAAAGCTCCGTTTGAAAACGGGCCTCACGGGCCCTTTCTGTGTTAATTAATCGTAGCCTCAATAAAAATTTCGTTTTCATTGCTGATATTGTTCAGTGGTACATCTGTGGTCACAGCTTGTTGGTCAGCAATTGGTTGACTGAGTATTTTTAGAGTAACAGGTGCGGGATCAAAATCGGGAACTGGTTCCACAGAACTGACTGCCATGTGATGCCCATCATTTAAAATTCGTGCTGGATTGATGTAGTCCTGACCTGGAAACGGCGGCGCCGGGTTTGCTCCAGCAGCGGCCCCCGGTCCGTCACTGTCAGCACCACTGGCTTGATCAAAAACACCTG
>CAXRIX010000032.1:0-7874 GCA_964230555.1 Bdellovibrionales bacterium | reverse complement strand
ACGTGGCACGTTCAATTGCAGTGGGCTAATAGCCTTTAGAAACTGATTAAATATAATAAAAAAACGAGCCACCGGACGAACAAAGGGCAGAAAAAACTGACGTGATTTCGAACTGGAATCACGCAACCAAGCTTCTTTGGTTTCGGGACGGATGGGCGTTTGAGTTTCTAGGGACAAAGCCAACCAAGGATTGGGATTGGCGGGATCGTGGTGCTCAAAACTGGGGCCTGGATAGTTTTTCATATCAACCTCACAATCCGACGGATCTTGAAATATTATTCCACTGCATTCGATACAATAAAGACACCTGCTGGGCACAGTCTATAATATCTGATGTGGCCTCAGGAGAATAATCCAAGGCCAAACTCACCGCCGATGACCAACGCTCCAAGTGATTTTCGTCATTCTCTCCGTGGTACTGTAAAAAACGATAGATCTCTAAGTTTTGCCCCAACGAGTCCTTCAGAAATGGAAGAAGACTGGGTATGATTTTCTGCCCAGTTCCCTCGATAATAAAAATACCACCGAGGAGAGCTATCGGATTGCTGCGACCCATGGCCAGCATGTAATTATGCAAAGCCTCTCCTCCCGGTGACCTTTGCATGTCGTCGAGGGCTAAAGCTCCACCTAAGTTTTTATAGTCTTTATAAAGAATATTGAAATCAAACTGCTCTTCTCCGGCATGAGTTTCAATCAAACCGGCCAATTCTTTTAAATCATCCGGCAGGTGGGCAATGGCGTTTCGCATCCACACCGCCCCTTCTCGGACCTGAGGAATCCAATACGACATCCACTGCTTGTAAATTTCTGGTGTGATTGTGCGAGAAAAAATACTTTTTGCCAATCCTGTCCGCAAAGTTTCTGACCGGTACTCAGACCAAATTTCCGAGAGACTAAGAAAAAGATGGGGAAAATTGTTTTTTAAAGAATCTGGGATTGGTGGATCAACAGTTTCGGAATTTGCAGCGATGGATTGCGAGGGCTCGCCCGCCTCTTCGACTTCGATCATCGCGAAACTCACACTAAACCGACCGGATTCCGGCACGAACAAAAGAATCTTTTCTCCTGCTTTGACCTGTTTTTCTTTTAAAAATTCACTGAGCATAACAAAAATAGAAGCAGCCCCCATGTTGCCACTGGTCGACAAATTGGAATACCAGCGATCCTCTGGGATAAAAGCATCCGATTTTTTCATAAGGTCTTTAATTGTATGGGAAAATCGCTCGCTCGAATAATGGGCCAAGAAATGATCGACTTCAAGTGGTTTAACCTCCCCGGCTTTGACCAAGCTAAGGTATTCGGCGAAACCGACTTCGAATAGATTTGGTAATAACCGAATATCTTGTCTGAGAAAAAACTGAGAATGGGCCTCGGCATCGCTCACAGAGTCATAGTCCAAATAACTTTTTCCTGAGTTGGAATCATCAAAACCGATACACATACAGGTGGGAAAATCGCCACTGAATGATTTGTTATGCATCCACTTTAAACGAAACTGAAGGCCTTTGTCTTTGCCTTTGTTAGAGACCACAAAAGTGCCAGCCCCATCGGACAGCATCCAACGTAAGAAGTGGGAACTGAAATCAATGCTGGCACTTTTTTCAAAACGAGTTTTCTTAAAAAGTCGCGACGGAAACTCAGTCGCATTGACCACCGCGTGGGCATGTTCTCCGCTTTCGATCTGAGAAGCCGCCATTTTTAAAGCCGTCATTCCTGATGAGCAGATGCCGTTGACCGATAGAGTTTCTAAGGGCGGCGCCCCCAGTTCCCCCTGCAACATGTTAGACAGCCCCGGTACGACGACATCGCCACTGACCGTTCCGGTGGCGATAAAGTCAATGTCCTCAAGTCGAAGGTCAGCATCTTCAATGGCTCGACGAGTGGCCTCAGCCCCCATCTCAGTAAGAGATATCAGAGTTTTTCCTTCTGAATCTATTCCGTAATGTCTTGTTTGAATGCCATTCTCCCCTAAAATTCGACGTTTGATTCGTTGGGACTGTTTGTTAATCAATCCGATGTACTGGTCCATTTCGTCACAATCCACCTTCGGCCCAGGTAAAAAATGACCAACACCACGAATGAAAACGTTTTTAAATTTTTGCATTTGAATCCCTTGTATCCGATACAATTACAGAACAGCATTAGTCTGCTGGCTCCAGTCTTTACACCATAGAGATAACAATAAGTTGATTTTACAGGATTCGCAAAAAGATTGTTAATTATTAGTTAAAGGAAGGGCATCAAAAAGGAAGGTCGAAACCTTCCTTGTCGATGAGATCAAACTCTTTTCTTGGTATCCGCCTGAGGAACGGGGGTTGGTGTGAGTCCATCCAGATCTTGTTCAAAATCCATATGGGGACTCACCGCCATAACCATTTCGTTGAAACTGACTTCGAAGTCTTTGAAGAAATCATTTCTTCTTAATTTCACCTGATACAGTTTTTTAGTGGCCGCCATTTTCTGCATGTCTTTTCGCAAACTGTAAATAGCGCCGACAGCATCATGAGATAGCTTTAGCCCATACCATGTAAATACCATTGTCGTAACAAAGACACCCGCCAACACCACGACATAGATAAAAGTTCCTTCCATGCTAAGAGCTTTAAAGAACGGGTGAGACTCGGCAATTCCCGACTTGAGTGCAATGTTTTTAATGTTGTTTAACAATCCAAAACCAATGAATGCAAAAAGGGCCCCTTGTACAGCACTGATGCCAACAAAAATTTTTAGCATTTTGGTTTGAAATTCCGAATTACTGAAATAAGATCTTGTTTTTCTAGACATGCTTCAATCTTATTAGACAGATTTTTTTTGGCTATTCTTTTACTTCTAAAAGTCGACAAAACTAGCCTTAGGCAAAGATAAAAACATAAACTTTCACAGCTGCCAGATAAGCACGAGTGTGCAAAAAAAAATCCATTCCGCCCTTGGCCTGCTTGGATAGAAAGTTTGTTTCTCAACTTTGTCTTTTTGCAGACAGTTATGCTCTCTCAGCTTGATGGTCAGGTTGTCCTGTTTTCTGGTACTAATGGTGTATTTTAAATTTGTTTTCTGCTGATATCTAGGTGTTTTAATGTTGAGGCTCGCGCCCTCTGTGCCGGGAGTCTTTTGTTTTCTTGCGCTTGTCTGCCATAGTTTCTTAGGAAAATTTGAGTCGCGCTTTTGGCAATGAAACAAGAGCCTGCGCGAGGCTCTTGTCGGTTTGTTTTTATTATTTTTTGTGATGGTCATTGGAAAAGAGGTCACCATTGCAAATCATTTCTTCAATGCCTCTTTCATTCAGAGGTGCTGGAGCGCCTTGGTAACCAACACTCATATGCAAACGACTATGATGCTCGCCACTGTCGCGAATTTCAAATTTTGTACCGTCAACAATTCGTAAAGAGAAAAAGTCCGTCGCATTGTAATCTTCTCCATCCGGATCAACACTGATTTTAAACTCGTTTCCTAAACGAGTTGGAGCATTGATAACAGTAAAACATTTTCCACTGTAAACGGAACATCGCGTTCCTTTCAGCAGAAAAATATCTTTACGGTAAACGATGTCACCGTTTTCGATCACTCGCATCTCACCTTGTCCGATATAGGCTGCATACTCCACTTGTAAATCTTGATTACTGATAAGGTCACAGGTGACGACTCCGGTAAGCCGTCGATCGTGATCAGGCGAAGCGGCTCCGGCGCCTACGGTCATTGCCGAGATCACAGCTGTTAGTATTATTTTTTTGATTATTGAACTCATAAAAGTCCTCCTTTGCATGCTTTGAACAATGCACGGGAAAAGGCCTGAATGGAACCAACAGCTCCTCACTAAAATGTTGTAATATGTTGTGATTAAAAATGAATAAAAAAAGCCCAGAGCCTTATAGAACCCCCTGCTGCATTCGTGGGTTCAGGCACTGGGCGTGTCTTTATTGCTTAAAATACACCAACCTTAGGCGTTGTCTCGTGGTCGGTGTAAATCTTTTTTATCGATAGTGTCTTTGCGACTTTGTTGATTTTCCACTTGATGCGATTTTTTCAACCCACCGTCACGAGTGTGAGTTTTGTAGTTTTCATTATCAAGATCACTGTTGGGCTGATCCGCATCTGTCGGTTCCGAGTTCTGAGCGTAGTGCTCACTGATTGATTTGTTGGTTGAATTTCCCATGTGTTACCTCCGATTGACTTTTAGAGTATGAAAGAATGGCCTCTGAGGATTGAAGGAGGCTTATGGTTTTTGTGATTTTTTCTAAAAATACTAGTCTTTTCAACAGCTTCACTTTCATAGCTTTTGGCTATCACTAAGACTTTTTATTTTGATTACCCTTTATGGCTCAGAAGTGAGAGAAAGCAGACATCAACCAACCACTTAGGGGGAATTTTATGAAACATTTAATCACAAGCCTTATCTTACTGACCAGCCTGACAGCTTATAGCCAAAACAATCCACAGCCAGAACAGGTTATTGAATTTTGGGATGGAACCTTTATGTATAATCGCCTGAACGTCACTGTTCACCCGTTTGCTGAGCATCTGTATACAGTGGAACTTTCGGGATCAACCCTAGGAATTGGTAACCAAATGGATGGTGCCAATGAATCTTGGACACCGCAAGACCGGGTTGTTGTGACTTTCCAAAAATCAGCCTGCGACCTCAACCAGACAGAAAAAACTTTGGTTTGTGATCATCCCAAGCCCGTTTCAGCGAATATCACATGGGGCATCAACCAGGCGATCACTAAAACTTACCACTGGTCGATACAGAATATTAAAATTGATGCGGACTCGAATCAGGCGACAATGAGTTTTGAGATCACGCCTAACGAACACTTTAGCTCAGCACAGCCTCGGCCCGAATTCACATTTCCAGTAATGAATTTAACCGGTCACTAGTTCTGACGACGCAAATACTGAATTAGAATATTGTGGTAGTTGCGAATACGATCAACATAAAGAACTGGCTCGAGCCCGCGCGCATAACCATGAGGCAGTCGTTTGTAAGTTTTTTGCACCGCCAACAACGGCAGAGCCTCTCGCACCCCAGCCCAGCGGTTGGGGTTTTCTTGTTTCCAAACAGCCACGGCTCGCGCATCACGCATGTGGGCAAAGCCCACATTGTAAGACGCTAAGGTCATCCACTTGCGGTCCGGAGAGGGAATATAAAAGGGCACACGCCTCTCCAATTGACGGAGATACTTGGCGCCGCCTTCAATACTTTGCTTGTAATCCAGCCGATTGGTCACCCCCATGGCCTTTGCCGTAGCTCTGGTTAACATCATGAATCCACGCACCCCTGTAGGGCTTTTGGCTTTCGGATTCCAATGCGACTCTTGGTAGGCAATGGCCGCCAACAATGTCCAACTCCACCCATACTTCTTAGCTGCAGCCTTTAATTCTTTTTCGTACTTCGGAAGCCGCGTCTTGATACGTTCGCGAAACTTTCGAACATCAAAAGGATCAAAGTCTTCAAGATAAGAGTAATAGTTTTTCAAAAGAATAGAGATTTTCTTATTCGACTGGCCAAACCAAGTGGTTACCTCTTCGATCAACTGAGTGTCAGCCGGTGACATCACCCAGGCCATATCTTGTGGGCTGCCAATACTGACACCGACGTTCAAGGATGGAAAGTAACGACGGTAAATTCGGATGATATGATCATCAGCAATGGTGCAATCAAACTGACCTTGTTCTAGCTTATTAATCAGTTCGGCACTGGTCTCATCGGGAGCCACCTCCCAAGACAGACCGGCATATTCTTTTTTTAAGTTTTCCAAGCGTTCAATGTAACTTGTCCCCTGCCCGACTTTTATTTCTAAGTTCTGCAGACTTTCGATGGTTTTCGGTTTGACTCCAGCACGGCAAATCGCCTGCTGTTGAGTTTTTTGATAGACCGGACCAAACGCATACTGCTGCCGTCTTTTTTCTGTAACCGACAGACCGGCAGCGATCAAATCTCCTTCTTCGTTTTTTAAAGCTTGAAAGAGTTCGGCTGGTGTCGGCTTAACAACAAATTGCACCTTCAGTCCGTGGTAGCGAGCAAAAGCTTTAACAAGCTCGTATTCAAATCCGGCTTGTTTTCCATCCCTATTTTCAAAGAACGTTGTTTCAGAATTTAAAGTCAAAACGATAAGAGTTTTCTGCTCTGTGATGGTCTTCCAATTTCGCACTTGCCGCTTCGGTTGACACTGCAACAGCACCAAGGCACAGAAGACCAAAAGATAGAAATCCCTTCGTCTTGCGATCCCACTCTTCATAGAGGCTGGTCGTACCACAGATGGTCCATAAATCAAAAACGGGGTGCATAGAGGGTAGTTTATACAGGAGTGTTTAATATTTTATCACTCAAATCCAAACCACTTGCAGAAGACTCCTTATCTAGACGAAAAGGAGTTTTCATAAAGGTTATTTTTTCTTCAATAAGCTTTTTATTTCTTCGATTTCTTTTCTAAAATGCTCATTTTCAGACTCAAGTTGCTGGACGCGTTGCTTTAGGAACTGGATATCATCACTATGGACTTTTTGAATCGACTGGATTTTTTTAAGTTGCGACTGTGACATCTTACACATTCCATAAAGTTGCTTAGTGGATTCGATTAAAGGGGACACCAAGTTTCCGTACTTAACAGCTTTAAATCCTGTTTCTGAACTTGTGGTGACAAGGGTTGGAGCGACCTCTTCAACCTCTTGAGCGATCAGCCCCATATCCGACTGTCCGGAATCACGCCAATTGTATTCAACACCTCGCAACTGCAAGATCATATCTAAACCTGGTGCTTTTTTAACATCGGTTTTCAATCGCCCATCGGAAGTGTAGACAAATGATGTGGCTTGTATTGTTCCGTTAACGTGAAGTTTCGAGCCTGGGTTGGTGGTCCCTATCCCGACATTACCCGTTGATGTCACCCGAATCACTTCGGAATTGTTAGCGAACACAGAGGCTCTGTTATTGGTTGAACCATAAGTAACAACTCCGTTGACCAGCCCGACCGGCCCCGTAGGTCCGGTGGCTCCAGTGTTACCCGTTGGACCTTGTGCGCCCGTTGCACCCGTAGCTCCTGTAGCACCAGTGTTACCTGTTGGACCTTGAACTCCGGTTGCACCTGTTGCCCCAGTGGCTCCTGTTGCACCGGTAGCGCCAGTGTTACCCGTTGGGCCTTGAACTCCGGTTGCACCCGTTGCTCCTGTCGCACCAGTAGCTCCTGTATTTCCAGTTGGCCCTTGCGCACCCGTTGCACCAGTGGCTCCAGTATTTCCTGTTGGACCCTGAACTCCGGTTGCACCCGTTGCTCCTGTCGCACCAGTTGCTCCGGTGTTTCCTGTCGGGCCTTGTGCACCTGTAGCCCCTGTAGCTCCAGTGTTACCCGTTGGCCCTTGAATTCCGGTTGCTCCTGTTGCACCGGTAGCACCAGTGTTACCTGTTGGACCTTGAATTCCGGTTGCTCCCGTATTTCCAGTTGGTCCTTGTGCACCCGTTGGACCTTGTGCTCCTGTTGCACCTGTTGCTCCGGTTGCACCGGTGACTCCAGTTGCCCCTGTAGCTCCTGTATTTCCAGTTGGCCCTTGCGCACCCGTTGCACCAGTGGCCCCAGTAATTCCCGTGGGACCTTGAGCACCTGTCGCACCAGTATTACCTGTTGGACCTTGAACTCCGGTTGCTCCGGTTGCACCTGTCGCTCCCGTTGCGCCAGTAGCTCCAGTGTTACCCGTTGGACCCTGAACTCCGGTTGCACCCGTTGCTCCTGTGTTACCTGTTGGACCTTGCGCTCCCGTTGCACCAGCAGCTCCTGTGGCTCCCGTTGCTCCAGTATTTCCTGTTGGACCCTGAACTCCGGTTGCACCCGTTGCTCCTGTCGCACCAGTTGCTCCGGTGTTTCCTGTCGGGCCTTGTGCAC
>CAXRIX010000031.1:0-12213 GCA_964230555.1 Bdellovibrionales bacterium | reverse complement strand
ATTTTTTCGCCCTCAGAAACCAATGAGTGTGACCCCAGCACGGTGGCTGTTTTCAACTTTCTCACCGAAAGCCTCTCTAACGGCTTCGATCTGGGGGCTGCGGTTATGGATCAAGATTATCACTTTGTCATGAGTGACCATTTGCCCATTGGCATTCAGTGCGCAACTGAGTAAGATGGCAGCCTCATTACAGGAGGCTCTTTTATGAAATGGCTCAAATTTTTAGGACTCATCGTCTTACTTCTTCTTGCTGTCCCCGCGTTATTGCCGGACCACTTTGAAGTGGAGCGCTCCATTCTTATCGATGATTCCCAATCTGACGTTTACTCTTACCTGGTCAATTTAGAATCCTCCCGCGAATGGAACCCATGGCTGGCCGAAGAAGCCGATGCAAAAATTAAATTCGAAGGAATTCCAGGAGTTGTGGGCAGCTACCACGAATGGGAGGGAATTTCGGTGGGCCACGGTCGCCAAACTCTTACTGAAGTTCGCGAACCCGAATATATGGCTTTTAAGCTTGAGTTCATGGATCCAGCCTCGCCTCCGGCCATGAGTTACATGGAAGTGACTCCAAAAGGGGATAACACTGAAGTGGTTTGGGGCATGCGAGGGGCCTTGAGCTACCCTTTTGAGCGGGTTTTTGGCCTGATGATTCCTGGTATGATCGGTAAGAAATTCACCGAGGGTTTAGAGAACCTAAAGCAGCACTTGGAAAATACCAAACCCGCCACCGACAAAGTCCAAGATTTCGAAGCCTCTCAGAAGGCTTCACAACCCGCCGACAGCCAAACCGAATCGGAGGAGATCATTGACGAGACATCGGATGAGGACACCTCAAAGGACACGAACCAATAAGGTTTCGGGTCTTGGCTGTTAAAGAGCTCAGGGAGGCCCGTTGCCAGAGACCTTATTCTGATCAGATGCCCCCCTCGGACTCAAGGCCCTCGCCGCAAAGGTAAGCCAACAATAAGATGACTTTACAGGCTTGAAGAATCCTTTTATACAAAAGACTAACGAAATCCATTGGAGAGTAAGGAGAAAAAATGGAAACAGTAAAAAGCACAAAAGATTTTAAAATTTTAAAAAAACGCAACGGCCGCTATGGCGTTAAAAACGACAAAGGCAAGTGGATCAATGGCGAAGAGAAAGTAAAAATCCTTTCCAGCGAAGGATTGATTAAAGTTAGCGTCCCTAAAAAAGTCGAAGAGCCGGCCGCTGAAGAAGCACCTGCTGACGGCGCGACTGAAGAAACCAGTGAAACACCTGCAGAATAATCAACTCTAAAGGAGAGAGCCCTATGAATTTACCTCGTCGAGTCGCCATTGTGGGTGGCGTGAGAACACCTTTTGTTAAGTCATTCACGAAGTACTCAGCCACCAATCAAGAACTTCTTACTGAAGTCCTTAATCAACTGGCAAAGCGCTACAAATTGAAGCATGTCGACGAAGTGGTTCTGGGCTCTATCACTAAAGCGGGAACCGATTGGAACTTAGCGCGCGAAGCGGTGCTCGGCTCCTCCCTTTCAAATTCCACTCCCGCCTTTGATATCCAAAGAGCTTGTGGAACCGGTCTTTCCGCCTTGATCATGGTCGCCAATAAGATTTCTCTCGGGCAAATTGAATGTGGTGTTGCTGGAGGTTCGGACACCAACTCGAAGTTGGCCCTAGAATTCTCTCGGAGTGCCTCGGATAAGTTTTTAAGTTTGGCGCAAGCGCGCAGCACAGGTCAAATGCTGGGTGGCCTTACCAAATTTCGTCCCTCTGACTTTAAACCAAAAGTTCCCGGACTCACCGAACCACGAACCGGTCTTAGCATGGGCGAGCATTGCGAACTTATGGCTAAGGAATGGAAGATTAGTCGAGAGGAACAAGACGAACTGGCCTTCCAATCTCACAAAAATGGCGCTTTAGCTTATGAAGAAGGCTTTTACAAAGACTCAGTGGTTCCGTTTAGTGGCGTCGATAAAGACACGATTCTCCGCCCCGACACCAGCGTCGAGAAATTAGGGAAATTAAAGCCCGCCTTTGACAAAAAATCGGGACAAGGAACTTTAACAGCCGGAAACTCTTCGGCGATGACCGATGGAGCCTCGTGCGTATTCCTCGCTTCTGAAGACTACGCCAAAAAACACAACCTACCTGTCCTAGCTTATTTTAGAGATGGTCAGTCCGCAGCCGTTGATTTTGTCGATGGTGCCGGGCTTCTAATGGCTCCTACGATCGCCGTCGGGAAAATGCTAAAACGCAACTCTTTAAGCCTACAAGATTTTGATTTTTACGAAGTTCACGAGGCTTTTGCAGCGCAAGTCTTATGCACACTCAAAGCTTGGGAAGACGAAAAATACTGTAAAGAAGTCATCGGACTGGATGGTGCCCTAGGGAGTATCGACCGCAGCAAGCTTAATGTTAAGGGAAGCAGTTTAGCACTGGGCCATCCCTTCGCAGCAACCGGCGGACGAATTGCTACGACTCTAGCGGACCTTCTTCATCAAAAGTCTGGACGTGGGTTAATCTCCATCTGTACAGGTGGAGGTATGGGTGTTGCTGGAATTCTAGAATCTAACTAGGTTTTACGAACCTGTGGCGCCTTCGCGTCCCAGGTATTCACTGTAATTGATAAACGTCTCGGGTTGATCAAAACGGACGGCTTTCCAACAAGCCACCTGGTCTTCCAAGGCGTTTAACAAAGTTTGCATCAACTCAGGGATATTGGATCCAGTGGCTGTTACAAAGAAAGTTCCTTTTGAGAAAAGAACCTTAATTTCACCGCTGTAGATTTTATTTTCATAGGTGAATGAACCCGTGAAATTGGAATCACTGGGGCATTTGGAACGAATTGAATTAATTTTCTTAATAACAAGATGCTTATCGTCTCGATCAATTTCAGACGAAAAGTTAAATGACGACAACTTGTATTCCATAAGAGCCTCCAGCACTGGGTGTCCGACAGCTTCTACACTCGGTTACCTTAATGGTAAAGGAAATCAGCCAATGTCTAAACCTCTAATCGGAGGAATTCTCAATTTCTTTGAAGCAAAGATCAGTTTTTACCAGATTGAGACAGATCTTTATTTCCACTTCCTTCAATCAACTTCTGTTGTCTTTGAAAGCCAGGTCCCTGATTTTCCTGAATCTTTTATCAACCACTGACAACAAATGCCGGCCTTGATTACCAAAAAGATGAAGAGACCTGATGCTAAAGTAAGCAAGATGACCTTGGTCCAGCCCCCCTCATGAAAGCCTAGGTTTTAGAAACACCGGGTTATAAAAAGACAAGGCGCTGCAAACTCTTTTACACTGAGCTCGTAATGAAAGTTGTGGTTTTAACAGGGGCTGGAATCTCGGCCGAGTCAGGGATAAAAACGTTTCGAGATGATAATGGTCTTTGGGAAGGCCATCGCATCGAAGAGGTGGCCACGCCGGAAGCCTTTGACCGCAATCCTGATCTTGTCTATCAGTTCTATAATATGCGGCGGGCGCAATTGAAAGACCCCCAACTTCGACCGAACGACGGACACTTGGCCTTATCACGCATGGAAGAGGCCCTTGGCGATGACTTCACTTTGATCACCCAAAACGTGGACAACTTACACGAACGGGCTGGCAACCAAAGGGTGTGGCACATGCATGGAGAACTGCAGAAAATTCGCTGTCTTCAAACCGGAGAGTGTTTTTTTTGGGATCAAGATCTAGATGCTAAGACCCCTCACCCGAACGGACTGTCATCAAAACTTCGACCGGATATTGTCTGGTTTGGAGAAATACCCCACCACCTTGACGAGAGTGATCAAGTTTTGCGTGAAGCGGACTACTTCTTATGTGCGGGAACCTCAGGCGTGGTTTATCCGGCCGCCGGCTTCGTTCAACTGACCCCATCGACATGTCACAAGGTTGAATTCAATCTCAGTGAAACCGCAATCAGTCCTTTGTTTGACGAAACTGTGACGGGCCCCACCGGACAAACTCTTCCCCTTTGGATTGATGACTTTTTAAAGCGTCTTTAACTTTTTAAAAGTTATTCAAATTTGTTTTTATTTTCCGTAAGCAATCTTTCTGTTCAGAGCTCATCGGGTAAGCCTTACTCTCTTTTACTAAAGACTCTTCAATTTGAACTTTCAGCTTACGAAGCGCTTCAGCTTTTTTATCTGGTGGAGCCATGCCTAAAAACTGAACCTGTACCCCAATCAAACTAAAAACCGGATTTTTAGAGGTTTCAGACAGGGACTTGTAGCAGGGAGGCATAATCTTCTCGGATTTTTCCATTCCTTTTTGAATCTCATTCATCTGTTTCATGGCTTTTTGAAAATCACCCCCTTCGTTTTGCATATCTTTTGAGAACTCTTCAAGAGACCGTCCCTGCAATACCCCTTGCATTTGTGGACTGTTCTCTAAAACAGCCTTACTCATCATCACGCAGGCATAGGGAAGGACACCCAACATAAAGAAGATTCCGGTCATGATGTAAACTCGAACCGCCACGGCTTTGAACACGGCAATCAAAACATAGACAAAAAATACCAACTGAATCAGCGTTGAAGCCAAGTAGGCCATGCTCGTCAGAAGCCCCAAAAGACTTAAAGGAAAACTGAGTAACCAACTATGGATAGCCAGATTAAAACACTGCTGAAAATTCATTTGCGCTTTCGAGACCTTGGCAATCACGAACACAATCACACTCGCAACCCCCACACCGATACCGAAACCTAAAAAGGTTCCCACGAAGCCGGCCAGTATGGACCCAAACGAACCGGATGCCGCATTGATCACGGCTTGAATCACAATGAAAATCAAAATGATGATACCGGAGTCCGAAAAAGGTTCATCAAAATGAATCGAACGAACAAATTCTTTCGGGTTTGTGAGCGCTAACTTGTAGTAATCGATGATCTTTGCTGGTTTTTTCTCGAATTGGCCAATGCTAATCATGATGACACCCCTTAATAATTTTTACTTATTATCTCTGGTTCTATAAGAGGTGGGTACTGGACTAAAATTTAGGAATAAAGAGAAAATATCAAATTCGACGCCAACTCTTTTTGAAAAGCTTCACGCTTCACACGCTTCGGCGAGAGTTCCTGCAAACAGGTCATGGTCTTCGTGGTAAAACCGCACGGGTTGATCCCTTGAAATGCTTGGTCGTCTTTAAAAAGGTTGATAGCGATCCCATGATGGGTCACCCACTTGCGCACAGCAATCCCAATCGATGCTAGTTTTTGATTGTTCACCCAAACACCTGTGGCTTCACAAGCTTTGTCCTCACCGACCTGCTGTTGCACGCTGTGCCCCTGCGCTTCGACCTCGTACTCACGAATGGTTTGGATGGCGGCATCTTCCAAAATACGCATATAACCGTGCAAACTTTTTTCTTTTTTGGGGATGTAATTGGGGGTGTTACCACCCAGATCAACGATGGGATACATAACCACTTGATTGGGTCCGTGGTAAGTGGCGCGCCCACCGCGATTGACTTCGACGGTTTCGCCTTTCCAAGAGAACACGTCTCCGTCTCGAGTGCCGCGCCCCAAGGTGACAACGGGTGGGTGATGACAAAAGACGATGGTCTCACCCCGGTCTCCAGCAATCACTTCTTCGACGTACTGTTTTTGTTTCTCAAAGGCTTCTTGATACGAGATCAAACCCCAGTCTTCCACATCAGGAAACTTCGTCGCAAAACGATTGGCTTCTTTTTTAATGAGCGGTTGCTGAGTTTGATCGTCCATCACCAATTACCTTTTCTTTTGCACAATATGAATGGCATGGCCAAGTGTGGCCTCGGCCGCTTCCATCATGGTTTCACCCAAAGTCGGATGCGGGTGGATTGTTAAAGCGATATCTTCAAGAGTTGCACCCATTTCGATGGCCAAAGCGGCTTCCGAAATCAAATTGCTGGCTTCAGGACCAACGATATGACAACCAAGCAATACATTGGTTTTGCCATCGGCGATCATTTTAACGAATCCATCAGTTTCCATCATCGAAACCGCTTTACCATTGGCTCCAAAAGGAAATTTCGAAATTTTAAGATCGGTATAACCTTTATCCCGCGCTTCGCTTTCTAACATTCCGGCACTGGCGATCTCGGGGTCAGTAAACATCACGGCCGGCACAGTTTTCACATCATAGGCTCTGTTTTTACCGGCGATCACTTCAGCGACCATCACACCCTCGTGACTGGCTTTATGAGCCAACATCGGTTGACAGGTGATGTCTCCGATCGCGTAAATATGAGAAACATTGGTGCGACGTTGAGCATCGGTTTTTACAAACCCACGATCATCCAACTCCAAACCGATTTCTTTAATACCCAGTTGATCCGAGTTTGGCTTGCGCCCCACTGTCACTAAAATTTTATCAGCTTTAAATTTCTTACTGGAACCATCGACCTCAGCAGTGACTTCTACCTGATTTCCAGACTTTTTATAGGATTTGGCAAACGCTTTTAAGTGAACTTTGATGCCATCTTTTTTCAACTTGCGTGATACCACTTGCGCGACATCTTTTTCCACAACACCGGCAAGAAGCGCGTCTTGAGCTTCAAGAATATCCACTTCCGTGCCAAGCTTTGAAAGATAAGAACCAATTTCCAATCCAATATACCCACCACCGATCACGATGAGGCTTTTTGGAATTTTCTCTAAAGCCAAGGCTCCGGTTGAGGACATCACGGTCTTTTCATCAAATTCAAACCCAGGAATTTCAATGGGACGAGAGCCGGTGGCAACAATAAAGTTTTTCGCTTTGACAGACTTTGTGGAATCCGAACCTTTAACGTTCAATTCATTGGGAGAAGCGAACTCGGCCTCACCGGCAATAATATCCACTCCATTGCCTTTAAGAAGACCTTCCACACCACCGGACATGCGATCGCACACCGATTGTTTCCAGTCTTTTAATTTTTTCATGTTCACTTTTACGTCGCCTTTGAACTCAAGGCCCATTTCGGCGGCATCGTGCTGCATACGATGAAGTGTATGAGCGGCTCCGATCATGGCTTTAGAAGGGATACAACCAATATTAAGGCAAACCCCTCCTAACTTTTCACGCTCAACAACAGCTGTTTTTAAACCCAACTGCGCGCAGCGAATGGCTGCAACATATCCACCAGGTCCCGATCCAATTACGCATACATCAAACTGACTCACAACATTTTCCTTTTTTTACAAATTAAATCATATCCATCATTAAGCGACCGGGACTTTCGATCCGGGCGATAAAGGCTGCCAAAAAGCGAGCCGCTTCCGCACCATCAATCAAACGGTGATCACAGGTCACTGTGAAATTCATAAAGCTGGCAACATCTAATTCACCCTCTTTGATGATCGGACGTTCTTGGATTTTATACATTCCAAAAATCGCGACTTCAGGATGATTGATAATGGGTGTTGCATAAGTGCCGCCAACACTTCCGATATTGGTAATTGTGAAGGTGGCGCCTTTCATCTCGTCTAACGCCAACTTGCCATCACGAGCACGGGTGGCAAGATCAACAATCTCTTGCGACAGTTGATAAATGGTTTTTTGGTCCGCATTTTTAATAACCGGAACTAGCAGTCCGTTGGGAGTATCCGCAGCAAATCCAACGTTGAAGTACTTTTTATAAACAATCTCTTGAGCCGCATCGTCGATCATGCCATTGAATTTTGGGAACTCTCGAACTGTGGCCATCAAAGCTTTCATAACAAACGGAAGGTAAGTGATTTTCACACCCATCTTTTCCGCTTGTGGCTTCAACTCTTGGCGCATTTCAATAAGCTTCGTAACATTGGCCTCGTCCATCAAAGTGAAGTGAGGAACCACACGTTTGGCCATCTGCATATTTTCGGCAATCTTTTTACGAATTCCTTTAAGAGGCACTCGCTCTTCACCACCGGTGGTAAAGTTTTGCGGAGGTGTCCAAGTCGGAGTCGAAGACTTGCTTTGTTGAGCCGTGGTTGGTGCACCGGCGGCGACGGCCCCAGCACCACTGCTAGCGGCCAGAACATCTTCACGGGTCACACGTCCAGCCAAACCTGTGCCTTTAACATTGTTAATATCAACATTAGACTCGCGAGCTAAACGACGAGTCGAAGGAGTGGCTAAAACATTTTCTGCGGCAACCGGTGGATTGATCGTCTCCATTCCTCCGCCGGACTGAGACCCACTGGCCGCCATAGGACGGGGCGCTTCTTGCTGTTGGTTTTGTGGAGCTTGTTGTTGTTGAGGCGCTTGCTGCTGCGACTGGTTCGAACTGCTTTCCTGCTTGTCTTCTTTCGAAGAAGCTTCGGCTTGCTCTTCGCCACCGGCTCCTTCTTCAACTGTGATAATTGTTTGACCCACTTCGATGGTGTCACCTTCAGAGAATTTGAGGTCTTTAACTTTTCCGGCGACAGTGGAGGGAACTTCAACTGTGGCCTTATCAGTCATCAGTTCAACAACGGGTTGATCCACTTCAATGGTGTCTCCGGGTTGAACCAGCCATCCTACAAGTTCACCTTCGTTTACGCCCTCACCAATCTCTGGCAATTCTACGTTTTTTACTCCCATCCCATACTCCTCTATCGATCGTTGCTACAAAGCTTCTTGTTGTTTAAATTTTCCACGTTTCTTTTCAATCACACCCTTCATAAAAAACTCTCCGGCTTTGTAAGAGCTTCTTACCAGCGGGCCACTGGCACAGTAAAGAAAAGCCATATCATCAGCGACTTGCTTCCAATAATTGAACTTTTCAGGGGTCACATACTCCTGCACTTTTAAATGTCTAGGGCTGGGTTGTAAATATTGACCAAAGGTCACCACATCACAACCCACAGCTTTCAAGTCCATCAGGGCTTGCATAATTTCGGCATCGGATTCACCCAACCCCAGCATCAGTGAGCTTTTGGTATACATTTCAGGGTCGCGTTTTTTCACCTGAGCCAAAACATCCATCGATTGCTGATAAGTAGCCCTTGGGTCTCGCACACTGGGGGTCAAACGCTCAACTGTTTCAACATTATGGGCAAACACATCGGGCTTAGAATCCACCACCCGATTGATCAGTTCTACATTCCCCTGAAAGTCGGGAGTTAAAATCTCGACAATCAAATCAGGATCGTTACTTTTAATTGTTTCAACCGTTCGACCAAAATGATCGGCCCCTTGATCTTCCATGTCGTCTCTGTTGACGCTGGTAAGGACCACATAAGTCAGACCCATTTGAGCAATACTAAATCCCACTTTTTCTGGCTCGCGATTGTCAATCTTACCTTTCGGATTGCCCGTTTTAACGTTACAAAAGCGACAGCCCCGTGTGCAAACCTCACCCATCAACATGAATGTGGCTGTGCCCCCGGCCCAGCACTCGCCCATATTAGGGCATCGGGCTTCTTGGCAAACGGTGGCAAGATTCAATTTCCCCAGCATATCTTTTATGCGGTGATAGTCTTGCCCGGCTGGCGCTTTTACCTTGAGCCAAGAAGGCTTGGCTGCTTTCTTATTCGGTGAATTTGACATGCTTCCTTTTAGCTGCAAGCCCTTAAAAAGTAAACGGTTTCAAGGCTTAGGGATGAGGACCTGAAATGCCATACCTGCCTTTATTTCGATCTGACGGAAAATCCCTAAAATCTGGGTTTCACCCCTTATTTAAAGTGAACTTTCTTACCTCAGAAAGTGGCTGACAAGGGCCCTCAAAACAGGGGTTTCGGCTGAGCCAAAGGTCCCTAACCTCCGAAATCCCAGGCGCTTAGGATTACAAAAACGTGGATTAGTAAGTTGTTTTATCACAGCCTTCTGTTTGTCGATCCTCCACTCCCGTCGCGGCCTTTTCAGAAAAAAGGGGCGCCGTTCCTTTCTTCACTTTAGTTCTCAAGAGATAAAACGATTCCCGAGGTGAAAATTATGAAATTTGAAAAGCCATTGTCGGAAGGTGTCTTCCAAAAGCGTTATAAAAGATTTTTTACAGATATTGAGTTCGAGGGAGAAACAGTGGTGGCCCATTGCCCCAACACAGGGAGCATGATGGGCCTTAAAGACCCCGGCAGCGCCTGTCTGTTTTCAACCACAGATGACCCCAAACGAAAACTGAAACACACTTTGCAAATGGTTAAGACTAAAAACAGTTGGGTTGGGGTGAATACGGCCCTTCCCAATAAGCTAGCCGTCGAACTTTTCGTTGAAAATCCTCTGCCACATTGGAAAAAATTTGATCGCTATCAGTCCGAGGTCAAAATCAATGACAAATCTCGCATCGATTTGGTGCTTTGGAACTCTAAAAAACACCCCGATCTCAAAAAATGGAATCACAAAAATCTAACGCCCCCTTTGCATTTGATTGAAATTAAAAATGTGACTTTAGCTGATGATGGGATCGCCTACTTCCCCGATGCCGTTACCACGCGCGGCCAAAAGCATTTGGATGAGTTGATGGAATTAACAGACCAGGGTTTTACCTGCGAAATGTTGTACGTGATTCAAAGAACAGATTGTAAAGTCTTTAAGGCCGCCGATCACATTGATCCCGAGTATGCTCGAAAACTGAAAGAGGCAAAAAAAATGGGAGTCAAAATCACTCCCTTAACCTGCGCTATGAACAAAAAAGAAGTGAAACTCCTACACGAGAAGTTGCCGTTTAAATAGCAACGGCTTCACCCTCGCTGACTTCCTCTCTTGGTACTTCAGAAAGGCGCTCGGGGCGAATCACCTGCGAATTGGGCCGGTAGAAGTATTGTCCAATGCCAGGAAAGTTCGATTGGCTACTGATCAAGCCCCCAGCGTGGCGGGTTAAAGTAAACTGAACTCGACCTGCCAAACGGTGGCGAGTGACGATTTGCAACGAAGACCCGTTGATCCGACAAAGAGCTTCAATTCGCCCACCCGAATTGGACCCCCAGCGCACAGTGGAAGCGGCTGGATTGGAAAAATTAAGATTGATAAAAACAGGATTCCTCTCGGCGATATTGTGAGAGGTGTGACTGTTCACTTCTGTCCACTGACTTTGCCCATTGAAGAATTGACGCAACTGTTGGCTTGTCGGCGACACACAATTGGCCTGCACACCAATGGCAATAAATATTGGAAAAAGAGCGGTCATTAATATTTTAATTCGATTTTTCATACTTATTCGAAGATGCAAAGAGTTTGCCGCCGCAGAAGCAAAACAAAGGCCTTTTAGCGCCACCCCGCCCCCCATGGTACATTCGTGCCGCAATAATTGATCGCCTCTTTAAAAGTGAGTGTCTCAACCTGAGACAGAACTACCGAGAATAGACCTCGTGACTGGAACGAAAATAAAAAGGGATGCCAAGGGCCTTGGCTTGCAAAAGTCCACCTGCCATCCGAGTCAAAGTGATGCGAGGCCAGTTGGATTTAATGACAAAAGCATTAGCCGAATTGGTTTTACAAACTTGCAGGCTTGAGAAGTTCACAGGACTGCCATTCCAAATAATCTCACTGTCACCAGGACTTGAAAACACGATGCGAATATCGACAGGCTTTCGTTGATGCTCTAACTGAGTATCGGCAGAGTTCACTCGGCTCCACTCATCAGAGTGTCTAAAAAATTGAGCCGCCTCTTGATAGGTGGGAGCGACGCACGCCACAGAGGGATGCGTGAAAAGAAAAAGCATGAAAAACGGCATAAAGAAAGTTTTCATAACCAAACCTGCTTATTTCCTCGACTTATTAAAATCAATGGATTGGCTTCATTTTTTAGCAAATTGTAGATTTACCACGAACACCTGTGAAAAAAGGGCCTTTCGATGGGTACGATCGCATTTTCGACAGCATCGTTGCCACAAACCCAAAGCTTTAACTTTCAATTAAACTCAATTTCTAAAGGGCTAATAAAAAAAGGCCACCCCGGGGGCGACCTTTTGCAAATTTAACTTTTCGTTAAAGCGGTGTCGTTATTTTTTCAAATGTCTGTCGATAACTTTTTTGAACTCTTCATAAGGATAGGCTCCTTTTAAAGAAACACCATTAATCAAGTAACCAGGAGTTCCTTGAAAACCGAATTTACCGGCTTCTTGCATATCGCTTTCGATGATTTCGTCGATCGAACTGCTCTTCAGGTCTTCCTGAAGCTTCGACATGTTGGCACCCACATCTTTAGCCAATTTTTTGTAAAGCTTTTCTGCGTCACCGTAAGTTTCATTTTGATTTTTAAAAACCAGTTGCTTGAACTCATAGGCTTTTTCAGCATCTTGCATAGCAATCGCTTCGAAATACTCAGATCCACGACGGGCATTGGGGTGCTTTT
>CAXRIX010000030.1:0-23683 GCA_964230555.1 Bdellovibrionales bacterium | reverse complement strand
CCTAAAAGTTTCAGCTTTCCAAAGCCACTGATAAAAGAGGCCAATTTCAACTTTAGTTTTTCAGGTTTAAAGTCAGCAGCGCAGAGGTGTCTTGCTAAAATGAGCGACACTGAGATTGAAGCTCAAAAGGCCAACTTATGTGCCAGCTATCAGGCGACAATCGTTGAAGTCTTAGGCAAAAAACTAGAGCGAGCCATTCTGCAAACCAAGGCAAAAAAGTTCGTAGTCAGTGGTGGGGTGAGTGCTAATTCAGATCTCCGAAAGTGTGCCGAAGAGATGGCTGTTAAACATAGCCTAGAGCTGGCTTTGCCTCCCTTGCGTTACTGCACTGACAATGCGGCGATGATTGGATTGGCCGGAATGTTGCGCTTGGCCCGCGGAGAAAGTTCTCCCCAGGATTTGGCCCCCTCCCCCCGAGCGCCCCTATGAGTGGTGGGCTTAAACAAAAAATTCGACAGCGAATGGACGAGTTGGGTATCGAACCCAAAAGATCGCTGGGGCAAAACTTTCTGATCAGTGAAGGTGTCGTAAAAAGAATTATCGAGGCGGCTGAAGTCAAAAACTATTCAGAAGTTTTTGAAATCGGACCCGGCTTAGGAGCTTTAACGGACTTCATTATCGAGGAAGCGGCCAATTTGCATCTTGTTGAGCTTGATCAGAGTTTTGCTGAGTATTGGCGAGGACGGAGTCAAACCGTCATCGAGATCGATGCTCTTAAGCACCAGTGGGTACCTCTTAAATCTTCGAAGCGGCGTTTGTTAATTAGTAATTTGCCGTATCAAATTTCGTCGCGTTTAGTTGTCGACTTTTCAAAAAACCCTGCAATTTTTAATCGCATGATTTTGATGTTTCAAAAGGAAGTGGCGCAGAGGATTCAGGCCAAAACCAGCAGCGCCGATTACGGCCTTCTCTCGGTTGTGGCTCAGAGCTATTGGAGTATAGAAAAAGTTACAGAGGCGGGAGCCATAGACTTTTTCCCTAAACCGAAGGTTGCCAGTCGTGTCTTGAAATTTGACCACAAACCGATTCTGGATTCTAATATAAGTGACCAAGAATACCTGGCTTTTTTAAAACTCTCGTTTGCCAATCGACGTAAAATTCTATTGCCAAAACTCAGCTCTCTGGCCAGTAAGGACAAGCTGAAGGCTGTCTTCGAAGATCAAAGTTTAGACCTTAAAGTGCGAGCAGAAAACCTGTCTGCAGAGCAGTTCCGAGACCTATACAGGGCTCTAAAAACAGAGTAAAACCCCGGTATGGGTATTAAGATTATTGCCGACAACAAAAAAGCCCGCTTTGACTACGAGATTGTCGAAAAATTTGAAGCGGGTATGGTTCTGACTGGCAGCGAAGTGAAAAGCATTCGTGATGGAGCCGTTAATTTGAAAGATTCCTATGTGGCTTTTAGGAATGGTGAGGCTTTCTTGCAAAATGCCCATATCAGTGTCTACGAGGCCAGTAGTATCAATAATCACGAACCCGAACGCCTGCGAAAGTTGCTGATGCATCGAGAAGAAATTGATAAAATCATGGGGAAAGTGCAGGGAAAAAGTCTGACTTGCGTGCCTTTAAAAATGTATTTCAAGCGAGGTCGGGTAAAAGTCGAAATCGGCTTGGGGCGTGGTAAAAAGAAGCACGATAAGCGTCAATCAATTAAGCAAAAAGAGTCTGATAGAGAATTAGCCCGCGCCTTAAAAAAGTAGGGAAAATATGAACTTTTCGGTAGAGCATCTTAAGGAAAACCTTTGGGCTTGGCAATCACTGACAATAATGTGTGCAATGGGTGTCCCTTTAGGGGATGGGATTCCGGCTGTTGAAGAAGATTTTGCTGTCGAGGGAGTCTCTCCTCAGTTTCTGCAGCTTTTGCTAGAAGTCGAGCGTTCGCGTGGACTGCCTCCTAAGGATGATTGGCATTCCGAAGCTTTTTTGGAAGCCGAAAAGTGTTGTTTTGCTTTAGGCTGGGCGACAGGAATGCTTGAAATGGGTCTTGATCCCTGTTGCGATCTTCTGCGATCTCACATTATCTTTCAGTCTGGGGCTAGCAAAATCTCAAGATCGGATCTTTTTGTTTATCAGTTTTATCGTTTGCTGACCTCTCATCAGCCCCTCCTGCAAGTGTTGTCAATTCTCGATAAAGATCTTAATTACAAAGAGTTCAAAGACTTTATGGCTCGCGCAAAGACGACGGTTGCAGCAGGCGGGTCAATGGTCCCTGTTTTAGATGATTTTAAGGACTTAATGCCGACTGGTTTTTCAGAAGCCTTTAACCAATTTGAAAAACAAGGCGAGATGGAAATTCTTCGAAATTGTTTACAAGCCAGTGAAGCCGGTAACCTCTTTAAAAGCATCGAAGACTTTTGGCAGAACCAATCTCAGCCTGAAAAAGTGAGTTTTTATCAGAGCCTGTCTTTGAATCTCCATCAAGGACTGTCTTTGCAAGACTCTTTCTCCGCAGCATTAGGTAAAGTCGAAAACTCTGATTTTAAAAACCAATGGGAAGCCGTGCTTAAGCTTTTTCACGGAGACTTTCAGAAGCCGGTGGAGTCTATGATCGCTTTGGGCTTGACCCGAAAAGAAGCATTGATTTGCAGTGCCGGCTTTCATTCCGGGACTCTCGACTTAGCTTTTAAAAGTTTAGCCGCCTTAAAGATGGCCGAGAAAAAACCCGCCTAAAGTCGAGCCCTAAGCGCCGTCCAATCCTTGCTCCCAATCTTAGAACGTAATAGCATCTAACTATGCTGAAACTCACAGTATTTTTTCTTTTTTTAACGTCTTTGCCAGCCTTTTCCAGCGACCAGTCAGGCTCTGATCAGGAGCTGAGTTTAAAACAAGATCGCGAACATTTAGAAAAGTTGCGCAAAGAAATTCCTGAAGATATCAAGCGAGAAAATGACGATTTGGCTTTCATCCTAAAGCTCTTTGAAGACAAGTCACGCCACCCATCAAAGATTCGGCGAGAGTTTAATCGTGTTTACAATCGATTGCGCAAAGAGAAGCGAAAAGAGTTTAAAAAACAACGAGACTCTTATACCAAGGCTGAAAAGAAAAAACGGAAGAAGTTTTTAGCCGATGCCAAGAGTAAGAGGAAAGCCTTCTTAGAGGGTGATCCGAGCAGTGACAAAAAGAAAGAATTTTTTGACGAAGAAAGAACAGACCGAAAAGAATTTTTTTCAGAAGAAAGAGAAAATCGACGAGATTTTGAGTCCGATCTTCGCGCCAAAAGAAAACAAAGTGATGACTTCTTGAAAGATAAAAAACGTGATTTTACAGAGAGATTACGACAGTTTGAAAAAGAGCAGAAAGCTTTAAGAGAGCAAGAACGTCAAGCCAAATTGCGCGCGGCTCGCCCGCAGAGCCTCGCCGTCGAAGCTGAGTTAACACCAAAAAACCAAGAATTTTTAAAAGACTTCGACAAAATTCCAAAACGTGGGGGTGTTAAATTAGCCCCTCCTCCAGAAAAGTAAGGAGACCCAATGCAATGTCCTCGATGTCAGACTGAGACGGTGGAGTTAACAAACAACAACGTTAATGTTGAAGTATGTCTCAATGGCTGCAGTGGCATTTGGTTTGATCCCTATATTTTCAAGCAACTGGATGAGCCTCATGAGGCCGAAATCAGTTTTCTTCAAAAGTTGAGCCAAGGAAAAAAGGGGGCCATTGATCTAGAAAAGAAAATAGATTGTCCTCGTTGCGACAGCCAGCCGTTGTTTCGTCGCTTTTTCAGTGTCCGCAAATCTGTTGAGATTGATGAGTGTCCTCGTTGCGCAGGGGTGTGGCTCGATGCTGGCGAATTGACGCAAATTTATTCTATGTTTGAAACTGAGGAGCAAAGAAAGGGTGAAGCCGATATTCTTTTGGCCGAACTCATCGGTCCAAATATGGAAAAATTAAGTAAAGCCAGTGAGGAAGAGCTAGAAAAAAACCGACGTTTAGCTAAAGCTTTAAAATTCATATGTCCGTCTTACTATATGAAGGGCGAAAAAGAGTGGGGGAACTTCTAATGAAGTGTCTAAGATGTGAAGAGCAATTGGAAACAATAAAAAATGGTGAAGTTGAAGTCGATGCCTGTATGCAAGGATGTGGTGGTATCTGGTTCGATCCTTTTGAACTAAAAAAAATGAATGAGAAGAGTGAAATCACTCAAGAATTTATGCAACATATCTATAAAGCCAATCGCAAGATGGTGGACAAAAAGCCACGCCTGGAGTGTCCAAAATGCAATGCAAAAATGCTACGACATTTTCATAGTGTTCGTCGTGAAATTGAGGTCGATCAATGTCCCTTGTGTTACGGGCACTGGTTGGATGGTGGCGAGTTATTAAAAATTGTTAATCAATTCAAAAATAAAGATGAGCATCGAAGCGCAACCCAAGATTTTTTTAAAAAATTGAAGTCGTCCTAAGAAAAGAACAGTCTATCCACTAAGGTCTAGGGTCTTACTATAACATTCTCATTCCGTTTTTATTTTGACATTCCTCTAGAGTTCGGTAGCCTATATGAGTTCAACTAAAACAAATAAAAGGGGGAGAGATGACAAAAGCTCTTATGGTTCTTTTGATGGGTGTATTTTTAGTAGGTGCGACCGGATGTGCATATGGACATTCTTTGCGTGTTGGTAAAAGTAAAGTTTTGGTTCTAAAAAATGATGGATTGCTTTTTGGCTTACTTCGTCAAGCTCATGTTTGTGACGTGACTCCAAAAGGCCTTAAAAACTGCAGCGTTGATGAAAATCCTTAATTGAAGTTGCAATAGTTATTAAAAAAGGAAGCTTCTTTAGCTTCCTTTTTTTTTGTGATTCAAGAGTCGTTACAGACCCAATTTTTTGCTGTGTCTTGGTGGCGGAATCAATCATCGAATCATTGCCGCCATTCACCTGACATCTCAGAGGGAATTTTCATATTATAAATCGCAAGATTCAGCAGGCGACAAGATCTTCAAGGGCTCATCCTTGCAAAGGGCGGCCTCAGTGTCTTGAATCAGGAATTATTTCTTGGTGGGTTTTTTCGAAAAAATATTTTCTAGATCTTTTCGAGTTAAAGGTCGGTAATCACCTGACTTGAGTGGTCCCAACTTCATTTGGCCGATGGCCACCCGCTTGAGTTTTTCGACGTCATAACCGACTTTTTCAAACATTTTTCGAACCTGGCGGTTTTTTCCCTCAGTGATTGTAATTTCAACCCAATCTTTTTTTTCAGAACCCTTCTTCAGTTTCTTAATATGCAGAGCCCGAACTTTTCCACCAATGATCGAGACACCTCGACGCAATTTATCCATCTTTGCTTGGGTGATAATACCGTCGAGCTTGGCGTGATAGGTTTTCGGGATCTTAGATTCCGGGCTCGATATTTCATTAGAAAAATCTCCGTCATTGGTCATCAATAACAGGCCTTCTGTATCCCAATCCAATCGGCCGACAGGAAAAATTCTTTTACGAATTCGCTTAAAGAAATCCATAACGATGGGACGGCCTTGGGGATCGGAAGTGGTCGTTACCACAGATTTTGGTTTATTAAATACGAAGTAGATCGGCTGGGGTTTGGCTTTGACGAGTTTACCGCTAACTTTCACCTGATCCTTGTCCGGATTAATTTTCACTCCCAGTTCGAATACTTTGCGACCATTCACCTGAACTCGTCCTTCATCGATTAATTCATCGGCTTTGCGACGGCTCGCAATGCCATGGTCGGCGAGGTATTTATTAAGTCGAACAAGCTGTGAGCTTGATTCTTTCATAGTGGTCAACCCTTGTTAGTGTTAGGACATCTCTTCGACCAGTTGGTCTACCAAAGCTTGAATCACATTGTCATTGATAAAAACGTTTTCAAGAGCATCACGACCCCGTTCTAAGGCCGCTTCTCCAAAGCTTTCAGCCTCGGGGTGGCTAAGGTTGAAGAGTTCTACAGACTTCTCAAGAACCTGCACCAGCTCTTGGTAATCCGGGTCTGACTTCTTGTCGATATAGTACTGCTCAAGTGATTTGAGAGGGTAATAGATTTCGGGAAATTGATTGAGTCGCCCTTTAGGCTCGGCCTTATTTTGGAAAATATAACCGCGAATGACCATGCCGGCGACAGACTTATTATCGACGCGAAAGCGAGCGTAAGAATTGGCATCCACCTTTAAGTACTGGGTGATCCCACTCTTAAGCTCAAGGCTCTCATTGTAGTGGAGCTGGATGGACATCGATAATGGCTTCAATTCCCCCTGCTGAATCAGCATCAAAGGGGTTGAGTGGGTCACTGTGACCTCACCATTCGGGTTTTGCGACAGCAGTATGTAATTTTTGTCTTTTGTATAGAACACACGGTTGCGACTGTTTTCTGCCGTATTTTGGCTCGCCCACTTTTCAAATATTTGTATGCCCTCGATACTATTTTTAATAGCCACCACCTGCCAATAATCGGGGAACACGAAGTCTTTTAGGTTCCAGTCCAGCATATAGGTCTCATTGTAGTGCTGAAGGATGTACTGGAGCTCTTGCGAGAGGCTGACAGCATGAGTTTGCCAATGCTCGTGGATCAGAGCCATCCGACAAAACTCTTCAAAAAGTTGGGGTGAAAGTGGGGTGTCTTTGTCGCAGTGGTGGATGAGGAAATGATACAGGCATAGACGCGCCGCGTCTTTGTTCGGCTGGAAGGATAACATATGTCTTGCAAGATGGGTTGTTGTATTCATAACCTATTAAAAGGATAGGGGTAATTTAATACTCCGTCCACCAAAAACAAGGGAGTTCTGTGAATCGAAGACTCAATCCAGACCTGTTTGGACCTAGCCAATCACCAATGGAGTCAGAAGATGGTCGCTACTCGGCTGTGGCGACC
This sequence comes from Bdellovibrionales bacterium, assembly GCA_964230555.1. Taxonomy (GTDB): domain Bacteria; phylum Bdellovibrionota; class Bdellovibrionia; order Bdellovibrionales; family JAGQZY01; genus JAGQZY01. Next base: position 16,865 of record CAXRIX010000030.1, on the reverse strand, counting down.
CGCCAGCTGCAGTCCGAACTGAAAACAGCCAATAAGCGTATTTCTCATTTGGAGAGCTTGGTGGAGGTTTTGCAAACCCAGATGGGGGTGATGAGTCATAATAATGAACGTCGCACCGAAGCTTTTTCAAAGGCGTTAAGTGAACTTGAGAAAGATTTCCGTGAACAAAACTTATCTCAGGCGCGCGCTCTAAAGATGGTCGAAGAGCGTTTTCGAGATCAAAAAATTAAAGATGGTCAAATGGAGTCGATTGTCGATCGCTTTAACACCACTCTTAGTCAGTTTGAAAATAAACTGGCCACCTTGCAAAAAGTTCTTTCAGAAAAAGAAATGACTCTTCTCACCTATCGACGAATCATTGAGCAAATTGTCGAAGAGGTTGAAAAATTAAAGAGATCCAACACCTCAAGCCGTCATCTTTGATTTTTAGTATTGAGATCACTTCTTGGGGTCGTTGTTACCTGGAATCACCTGATCCATTCGGTTTTTAAACAAATCAGCCTCTTCAAACCCAGTCAGGGTTAGGTCGGAGCGAACGGCTCCGGAACTATCAATGAAAATCATTGTTGGAAGCCCATAGACTTCATACTTTTGCTGCCAATCTGCCAGCTCATCAAAAGGTGAGGTCGCATCCACTTTGAGCATAACGAAAGCTCGACTTCTCTTGATAATCGGGGCCTTAGAAAATGTAAACTGATCCATCTCAACGCAAGCAGCACACCAATCGGCATAAAAATCGATTATGACAGGTTTGCCTTCAGCTTTCGCTTTTTCAACCAATTCAGGAGAAAACGCCTGCCAGCTGACCTTGGCTTGATTCTGCTCGGCGCCCTGTTCAGGCATCCACTTTTTAACCAATGGCCAGGCATAGTAAAAGGACATAGCAAAGAGTACCAAAGCCAATAGGGTTTTAATGGCGTTCATCCACGCTCCTGAGCGTGGCATTTTATTGGCAAGTTGGCTAAAAGTTCCCAGAGCAATAAATAAAATTCCAAAACCCATAGCAAAGGTGAAAAGTAGTATGAAGCCAAGTGCGCTGTTTTGAGTTTTTGCAATATACGCTAGAACTCCTACCAGGACTGGGCCGACACAGGGACTGGCGACAATGCCGGCCAGTAAACCCGATACAAATGCGGCAATGTAACCTTTTCCCATGCTGCTGTTGGCGAAGCGATCACGAATAAAAGCGGGGGCCTGAAGTTCAAAGAAACCTAAAAGGCTGAAGCCCATGGCTAGGAATATTCCACTCATCAAAATAATGACAACAGGGTGGCTTATCAGAGAACCAAAGAGCTGTCCGGTTTGGGCCGCAATCACACCGAGCAAAGCATAGGTCAATCCAATTCCCAAAACATAGGAGAGGCTGATTAAAAAAGACTTCCATTGGGAGCGCTTTTCATTGGTGCCAAGAACAGCCAATGTGATTGGAATCAATGGATAAACACATGGCGTGAGAGACGTCAGCAGTCCAAAGAGAAAAATAAGAACCAAAGCGTAGCCAAGATTATTCTCGATCTGCTCTTGGATAAAATTCGAATCTGAGATCTTCTGATTCTTGCTTGCTGCCGGAGCCTGAATATCGACATCTATATTCAGATTGCGCGTTCTTGGTGTTAGGCAATACTTTTTCGTACAAGCGATATAGGTGAGGGCCATTTTAATGGTTTCAGTGTTGGCGACGTTCTCAGGGATCTCGATTTGGGTTTTGAGGGTGGCCGCTTTATTAACACCCATCTTCTTTTTTTTCACCGACCCGGTGGTGTCTTCAAATTCGACCAGTGGAGAGATGTTTAACTCACCCACTTGTAAATTTTCTGGCTCAAGAATTTTTAGACGAAAGCGATCATGGTAGGCAAAAAATCCCTCTTGCAATTGCATTTCAATTTGCAGGTCGGCCAATTGCCCTGGCTGAAGTTTTTTTGAAACAAAGAAACCACGAGCCGTAAGGGGATTCAATTTTGAAAGATCTTCCTTTGCATAAGAGGATGTGGGGAAGATTAAAGCAGCAACTAAAAGGATCCAAGTCATACAATTGATAATAATGTCTTCAGAACTAAAATACAATGAGCTTGGACCGCTGAAACGGCCTTTGCTGTGGAAAAAGCCGAGGTTTTTCGGCAGTGAATGTTTGGATTTGCGGGCTTTCTGGGTTAAATACGGATCATGAAAGATCAGACTGTACTGCCAAAAAAGTGGACTGAGTTTCCTATCATTGCGCTTGATACTGAGACAAGTGGTCAGTATCCAATGCAAGACGATCTTTGTGAGCTCGCAGCCGTTAAAACCCTGGGTGGCAAGGTCGTGGACACCTACCAAACTCTGGTAAAACCGAGACATAAGATGTCTGATTTCGTAATCGGAATTCATGGGATCACTAATGAAATGGTTCAAGACGCCCCGCCAATTACAGACGTTCTCCCCGATTTTTTAAAGTTTGTATCCGATGGGGTGATCGTTGGTCATCACTCACCTTTTGATCTGGGCTTTTTGGTTTATGACTTAGAGAAAATGAATCTAACCATTCCAAGCCATCCAGCGTTATGCTCGAGTCTGATTTCACGCAATGCCATTGTTGGGCCGCCGAATCACAAGCTGCAAACACTAGTAAAGTACCTCGATTTGGATGGTGGCCAAGCCCATCGCGCCCTCGATGATGCCAATGCTTGCTTGCAGCTTCTTTTAAAATGTTTTGAAACAAAAAGTGTCGAAACATTTAATGACGCGTTTCGATTGCAGGGTTCACCTTTATGGTGGCAGGATTTTTCGATTCAAGGAAAAACTTTACAGAGCCAACAATGGTCCAAGGTTATCGAGGCGATCGAATCTAAAAAGAATCTCGAAATCATTTACTCAGGGGGTTCGATGAAAGGCAAGAAGCGGGAAGTGAAACCGGTTTCTGTTGTCTGCAGTCCAACCGGTGACTTTATGGTCGCCAGCGATCCAAAAGATCCGGATCATAATAAGCGATTTTATTTTAAAAAATTGCAAGAGGCCGAAGTCTTACCTTAAGAGGACATCTCTTGGTTTTTATCGCTGTTGGCGTCGGTGTTACCCTCTGGGAGGATGGGGACAGTAATAACCTCATTAACGGGTCGCAACTCTTTGGCCACCTTTTCAGCGAGATCTTCAAGTTCCGGAAACTCGTCACCCTTTCGTAGGCGAAGGCGATAGTAATTTCCATCAATATAGTTATCGATAAATCGCTCGAACGCATACACCGGACCCACGATTCGATGAGAAAGTTGTTTGCCCACCATAAATAGGAATGCCGTGAACGCTAGACTCACAGAACTGAATGTCACTAAGAACGGGATTAAAAACTGATCTAACAATTTGGTATTGTTACCCATCAAATCTATCACGACGAAACGAAGAAAGGTGTACGAAAAAACGCCAGCAATCAACGAAAAGCCGAGACCACAGGTAACAAGAATATAACAGTAGCGCAGCTGAAAGCGTGGATGAATCCATGCCACTTTTCGAAGGTTCTCTTTGGGCCAAAGATTATCTTGGTCCTTTAATAAGGCGTGACCCATCAAATAATATCCACACCACTGCAGAAGATCGGCGAGATTGAAAACCCCGGTACTTAACGAACGGTTTCCTAATATAATGAAGTCCACCACGTGACCCCAAAGAGTCCGGTCAATCACATTGCCTAAAATTCCGCCTATCAAAATCGACATACCAATGCGCAGGCGCATCGAACGTGTCGGCAACAAATACTGGAAGATAACGAAGGAAAATAATAAAAAAGCGCCACCTGTTGAAAGAGAAACAATTCGCAAAACTGGAGGCAGGTCTGAGAACAACCCGAGCATGGCACCTTTGTTAAAGTGAAGAATGATATGAAAATACTCCCAGTGAATTTGGGGCGAAGCCTGCAGTACGAGATATTTAGAGACCTGGTCAACGGCGATGACGCCAAATAATGAGCCAAGAACCCAGAAAAAGTCCTTTTTATTCATCCTTTTATTTTACTGCCCGAAGTGTAATCCCACAACTGTCTGATTACGACCTCGCCGTTTAGCTTGATAAAGGGATTGATCAGCGCTGATTATAAGCTCGTCGACAGAGCTAGCGTGCTCAGGTGCTGTTGCCACCCCTAGACTAATGCTTAGGGGGTAGTTGAGGTAACTCAATTCAAGTACGGCATTTCGAATATTTTCGGCTATAGACAAGGCCTCTGGCGAGGTGGTTTGAGGAAGAATGAGGACGAATTCATCGCCTCCGTAGCGCGACAGGGAGCCATTGCTGGGTGTATTATCTTTTAAAGCAACAGCGACCACCTGTAGAAAGTTGTCACCATCGGGGTGTCCAAATCGATCGTTAAATTTTTTAAAGTGATCGACATCAATCATTACCAAAGAAAGGTTATCTTGATATTTTTTATTTTTCTCCCATTCAAGGCGAATTTTTTCTTGAAAGAAGCGATGATTTGTCAGTTGGGTCACGGGGTCGGTGATTGATAGTTTCTGAAGACGTTCTCTTTCGACCAAGCGTTTATGGATTTTGTAAGCTTCTACAACTTGGATCAGAAGGTGGTCATTTTCCCAAGGCTTAAGAATAAACTTATGAAGATTAGCTGAATTTATTCCTTCTTCAATAGACTTTAAGTCAACTTGACCTGAAAGGAGTACGCGGCTGGCTTCTGGTAACTTTTTGCGAACTTTGTTAAGGAAATCAACACCTCGATCATTTTCTAAAATATGATCACTTATGACCACTGAAATGTCCGAGTTTCTTTCAATCAAATCGAAGGCCTGATTTATGTTTGAGGCTTTTAAGAGTTGAAAGCGACCGCGAAGAGTTCGTTCTAACGAATCCAGGATATTGACTTCGTCGTCGACGCATAAAATTTTCGCTTTACTGTTTTCGGTCATCTTTTTTATAAACCTTGGTGAGGGAGCCGAAATCGCCATTGATAGGCAATTCGTAGTTTTTGACACGACGGTGGACGATTGCAACCTGCTTTTCGTACCACAAAGGGATAGTTGGAAGTTCATCGAAGACAATTTCTTGGGCTTGTCGATAAAGCTGTTTTCGTTTATCCAGGTCCGGCTCACGAAATGCTTTATCAACAATCGCATCAAATTTAGGATTGTTGTAGTAGCCTCGATTTCTTCCTGGAGGTGTCATTTTTGAATGTAAAGAAATTCTGTAGATGTCGGGATCATTGATGCCCACCCATTTCATGATTGCGATATCAAATTTTCCAGTGCGAATATCTTCGTAATAAGTTCCCCATTCATATGTTTGCTGTTCAACCGGTAGTCCCATCGCTTTTAATTGATGAGTGATAACACGGCCCTTGGCAACCGCCTCTTGGGTGTTTGATGTTTTTAGGATAATTGTTTCATCTTTAAATTGAGAAAAAATTCGTCTGATATCTTTTTCTGGAAGAGGCTTGTATTTAAGGTCAGGATGATGAAAGGGGTTAATTTTGGTCACAATAGATGTTGCCTCATCCGCAAAGCCTTCAAGTGTGTATTGGATCAGATCTTTACGGTCGATGGAGGAACTTATCGCATGTCTCACTTCTTTTTTAGAGAGTAAGGGGTGTCGCAAATTTAACAGTACATAATTTGTTGATAAACCAGGAGCGACCACAACATTAAAGTTCTTTTCTTTTTCAAAAAAACGAATCTTAGAAAACGGCACATCGGATTGGATGATATCAACTTTACCTTTGTACATTTTTTGGAATCGTGTGTTCGAATCTTTAATTATTTTGAACTGCAAATTTTTTATTTTCGCTTTTTCACCGACGAAATGATTGAAGCGGGTCAAATAGACATTTTTTATATCTTTCTCAACAAACTTGAAGGGGCCGGTTCCTACAGGTTTTGCATAAAAATCCTCACCGGCTTTTTCAACTAACTTTTTGGGGAGGAGTTTAAGGGTTGGCAAGTCTTGGATAAAAGGTGCTGAAAAACTTTCCAAATGAAGTTTTAGCACTCCTCCGGTTTCGGGATTATAAGTGACTTGAACATCCTTAATTATAGAAAATTGTGGGGCAAACGGCGAGCGACCTTTGCGATACTCATCCACTGAAAACAAAAAGTCTTCGGCGGTAGCGAATTCGCCATTGTGAAACTGAATCCCTGGTTTAAGTCGAAACTCGTACAAACCATCTTTGTAAGACCATGAATCCGCCAAAACACCTTCGAACTGTAATTTTGAGTTCAATTGTATGAGAGATGAAAATATGAGACGACCGATGCGTTGACCGCTGGCATCGGTAGCGTAACGGGGGTCTAGGGTTTTGGGTTCACTGCTCAGGGCGAACACAATAGTGTCCGTCGGAGGAGGCTCGCTCCAGTAGCAGCCAATCAGTAAAAAAGGGAGTAAAAAAAATAGAATTCTAGAGCTTTGGCCAAACATCGAGGCTTAATAGTACCGTTAGCATTGACCTCTGTCTAAAGAATTTTACAATGATAAGACGAGTTCAATTCTCTTACCTTCGAGGAGTCTATGCTTATCCTGAATCTGGTTATTAGTTTAGCTTTTGCAATCTCTAGTCCTGAATTGACTTGGCCTGCATCGGCCAACACGATCATAAAAAATGAAATACGATCTGTTGATGCTGAAGCGCAGAATTTTGGTATTTGGGTGAAGCGTGGAAATGAAGTCGCTGAACTCAATAGTGAAAAACAGTTTGTTCCAGCCTCTCTTTCTAAAATACCGACAGCGTTAACATTTTTAAATGAAGTTAGTATGGATCACCGCTTTAAAACCTGGGTCTATCATACCGGTGAGATTAAGGGCGGCATTTTGCATGGTGACTTATACCTAAAGGGGGGAGGGGATCCGACCTTTGTAACCGAATCAATGTGGCTTCTTGTCAATAAGCTGAAAAAAGATGATATCAGTAAAATTGATGGGCAATTGTTTGTCGATGAGAGCTACTTTGATACCGACTATTATTCCGAAGGACGACAAAAGCGACGAGTTGATCGTGCTTATGATGCTCCCGTGAGTGCTCTCTCTTACAATTGGAATTCAATATCAATTTATGTTCGCCCCGGTGCAAAGCCTGGTGATGCTGCCAGAGTTTACACTCAGCCGGACTTGCCAATAGTGGAAATTGTCAACAAAGCCAGAACCAAGGCCAACGGCAAAACTGACTTGCAAGTTAAAAGACTTTTAAAAGGTGATAAAATTATTATCGATGTAAGGGGACAAATTCCAACGAGTAAAGATGAAAAAGCGTTTTATAAAAGTATTGGTGATGCGGCTGCTTGGACCGGTGTCACTTTTAAAAAAATGTTGAATCAAGCCGGAATTGTCTATTCAGGATCTGTTAAAAAAGGTCAGGTTCCCGACTCGGCCAAGCAATTGGTCGAACATGAAAGTTGGAGTGTGCCCCGAATCATGGCGGCACTTTCTAAGTTTTCAAATAATTTTGTGGCTGAAATGATGACAAAACATTTAGGTGTCAAATCGGGTTCCCCCGGAAATATTGATGATGGACTATCAAAAATAGTCTCGTTTCTTAAAGCGAAAAAGTGGAGCGAGTCGCAATTTAATTTTGAAAATCCATCAGGGTTTACAAGACGAAACAAAATGCGAGCTGACCTTCTAGGTCAACTCCTTGAAGAGGCGAGAAAGGATTTCGACTCGGCTCCAGAATTTATGGCGTCATTGCCAATCAGTGGGACGGATGGAACGTTAAAGTCTCGAATGAAGCAAACTATGCGAGGTAAGGTGCGGGCAAAAACCGGATATCTCAGCGGAGTTGTAGGTCTTGCCGGTTTCATGGAAACCCGATCGGGCGGTGAGCCGATCACCTTCGTATTCATGTACAATGGCTCTTACAAAAAAGATTGGGAAGTCCGAGCGATGTTCAATCGTCTATTGTGGCGTCTCTATCAAAAATCATAAAACACTGCATCAGTTTTTGGTTAAGGAATCCTAACCAGATCTCATTTGGACCCGCATGAGAGACTTTGATTTCATAAAACAAAACGGGGGAGATATGGCTGTAAAAAGACGGGTTTTTGTAAAATGGGGTTTTTTATCATCACTCACATTAACTTGGGCTCAATCTTTAAAGGCAAAGCCGGCGAGGAAGAAACTCCTCAATCAAACACAAACAAAGATAGTGTTCTCGATTTTGCAGGGAGCGACCGATGAAAGCAGTACCCAATTTTCAGTTCTACACGATAGAAATCAATCTCTTCAATTTTTAGTAAAAGACTCCCGCGGTCAAACGATCTTGCCTTCGATTGTTGAAATTGTTGAAAACAATAATCATCCTAACATTTTGTCGAAACCTGTTTTTAGTGGTCTTTCACTCAATATGGACTATCAGTTGCTGGTATTAGATGAAGACCAAAACCTATTACAAGAGCGTGTCTTTAAAACATTGGATCTAGAGAATGAGAAACTGAAGTTTGCCATCGCTTCTTGTATGGACGATGAGCAACACCGGCCCGAACTTTGGCAGGATATGGTCCACCAAAAACCTGATTTTATTTTATTTGTAGGAGACAGTGTTTATGCCGATCGTAATCGCGGAGAAGAGGAACGGGTTGCGGCCGACCCCGATCAATTGTGGCGACGTTTTTGTCAGGCTCGGGAAACTTTAGAAATATATAATAGCGAAACTTTGATTCCGATTTTGGCAACTTGGGATGATCATGATTTTGGCGCCAATGACACCGGCGATTCCTATCCCTACGTGCAAGAGTCGCAGAAGAATTTTCTTAATTTTTTTGCTCAAGATGAGCGATATTGCCGAGGGTTGGTGCGAGGTCCCGGTGTCAGTTCGGCTTTGTGTGTCGGAGAACAACTTTTTATCTTGCTCGACAATCGGTCATACCGACGAAAAGGGGCGTCGAGCGATGAAAATGGTCCTTGGGGAGAAGATCAGATGCAGTGGATATCCGATCTTATTGACTCTCACGATGGGTTTGTATGGTTTTGTAACGGTTCACAAGTCTTTCCGAAAATGATTTTTAAAGAATCTGTTTCAAAAGAGCATCCAGAAAATTTGCAAAAATTAGTTCAACTTCTAAAGAACAAAAACTGCCTTGCCGCATTCATTTCCGGTGATGTTCATTTCAGCGAATTGTCCCAACTTGAAAGTCATGAGCTGGGATATCGATCCTATGAGTTGACGTCGAGTTCTATTCATTCTTTGAGTTTTCCTGGTGTCCCGGACATTATTCCCAACAAAAGAAGAATTGCAGCAACTGGAAAACGAAATTACCTTCTTGTTGAGTCGATATTTAGAAGTCGAAGTCTTCAGTTTCAAGTCAGTAGCCGATCAGCAAACAATCGTATTAATTTCAGCAAAGATCTCAATATATCCTCCTTGACGTCTTCCTGAATAAGACAGCTTTGATGACAATGAGATTGTTAACGAAAATTCACATTCAATTGAATAAATAACTAGGCATAAACAACACCCTTTCTCGTATATTTAGAGTGCGGTATTACGTTCTCTATAAAAATAACAAGGAGGGATTTTGAGTCTAAGCAGAAAAATCGTTTTGGTCGTCATGGTCATGGGTCTAATGTACTATATCGATCCTAGTCGCGCTGATGATGTTTTGGATTCCTTTGAGCCAGAGATAGTCGAACAACCGTTAAAGGAACAGCCCGAGTCTTTAGAGTGGGGTCAGGAATTAGACTCCTCCGAAAATCTTTGTGACGTCGATAGTGAAATTGACAATCGACGACGCAATGATCTTTGTCGCTCACCGGATGTGGAAAGCTCTCCAGTCAAAAAGAATTTGCCAACGAAAGACCAAGGTTTGATTCGTTCACAGGACCCACAACATTTTAAAGTAAAAGAAAAATAGAGGAGTGTTAGTATGTCGCAATCAGGAATAAATAAACCTTTATCGTATGGGCAGTTTCTTCGCGGAGCCCTGCGGGACCCGAAAGGTTTCAGCACCATTTTTCCCACCGGCGATGATGTGGCCGCAATGCTTAGTGAGATGGGTAGAGTTCCGCAAAGTGATTCAATCCTTGAGCTTGGAGTCGGCTCTGGTGCTATCACCACTCGTCTGATCCGCGACAAAATGCCCGAAGCCCGTCTTGTCGGCCTCGAGAAAGATAGCGAATTGGCTCAGGAGCTGAGTCAAAAATGGTCAGAAGTTGAAATCAAAGGTGGCAATGCCAGCGACATCACAGACAGTCTGGGAGAAGAAAGCTTCGATACCATCATTGCCTCTTTACCCTGGACCCAATTTACCGATGAAGAGCTAAGGTCGGTGTTCAATGAAGTAACAAAACATTTAAAGAGCGGCGGAGTCTTTGTGTTTTTTGTTTGTTTGCATGTTCTTTACCTACCCTCGGGTCAAAATGTGATGCGCCTTTTTGAAGAAACGTCTTTGGATATCATCAATAAAAAGTTTATATTTAGTAATCTTCCACCTGTTTGTATTTTTCAAGCCGGATAATTTCAATAAATCAAATGCACAGCAAAGGTTAAGTAAAGTGTTGATTTCAAAAAACCCCTATACTCAGAAAGAAATAAAAAAGTACCAAGTTCTGCAAAGCGCCGAATTGGAGTCCCGAATTTCCCGGGCCCATGCAGCTTTTGCTTCCTGGAAACAAACGTCAATTTCAGAGCGAGGGCAGAAGTTCAAAGTTCTGGCCAAGGTCTTAGAAGACAGTAAAGATAAGCTGGCAAAAATAGCCACTGAGGAAATGGGTAAGCCGCTGACCCAGTCGCAGTCTGAGGTTGAAAAATGTCAGTGGGTTTGTCGTTACTACGCCGATAACGCCGAGTTATTCCTGCGGCCTGAATCAGTGGATTCGGACTATAAGACCTCTGAAATTCACTTTTCTCCACTGGGTTGTATTTTGGCCATCATGCCGTGGAACTATCCTTACTGGCAGGTTTTTCGGTTCGCAGCTCCATCAATTATGGCCGGGAATGTTGGCCTTCTGAAGCACGCCAGCAACGTTATGGGGTGCGCCCAGGCCATTGAAGAGTGTTTTGTACAAGCCGAGTTTCCAAAGGGAGTTTTTACCAATTTGGAGATTGCCAGTGATCAAGTGGAAAGCGTGATAAAAAATCCCCATGTACGAGGCGTATCTCTTACCGGAAGCCTAAAGGCTGGTCAGAAGGTGGCTGAATTAGCGGGTTCTGTGGTCAAGCCTTTAGTTTTGGAACTGGGGGGCAGTGATGCTTACATCGTTCGTGAAGATGCCGATCTAGAAAACGCTGTTGAAAAATGCACGCAAACGCGTCTGCAGAATACAGGGCAAAGTTGTATCGCCGGTAAGCGTTTTATTGTTCAAAAGAACATTAGAGAAAAGTTCGAACAAATGCTAACGGAATCTTTTGAGAGCAAATCTTGGGGCGATCCAATGAACTCGTTGACAGATCTCGGACCGATGGCCCGAACCGACCTGCGAGATGAATTGCATAAACAGGTGTGTGATTCGGTTGAGCAAGGGGCAAAGCTCTTGCTTGGAGGGCAGGTTCCTGACGAAGTTGGCTGTTTTTATCCCCCAACCCTATTGACCAATGTTCGGCCAGGAATGAGAGCCTTCGAGGAAGAGTTGTTCGGGCCGGTGGCGGCTATCATTGAGTATTCGGATGATGATGAGGCCATTGATTTGGCCAACAGCTCGCAATACGGATTGGGTGGAGGTATCTTTTCTAAGGATATCGATGCAGCTAAGGCGATGGCCTCAAAGTGCCTCGATACCGGTGCAGTATTCATCAACGATTTTGTGAAGTCCGATCCGCGCTTACCATTTGGTGGAGTCAAAGATAGCGGCTACGGTCGCGAGCTGTCCCCTTTAGGCATTAAAGAGTTTGTAAATATCAAAACCATTTGTGTGAGTGAGTAACCTTTAGGGCCAAGGTGTCAGGATTGACCGATCCAGAATGAATAGGTATTTCCTATGCAAACCATCATATTATCTATGATTCACAGAGGCTAAGTGCTTTTCATTGTTTAAGTCCGATTTTATTCAGTACACTGATCCAACATTCATCGAAGGGATGGGTTTGGAAACACACGTCGATAAGCAAAGTATGATTTCAGGGGTGTCACCAGAGATTTTAAAAGAAATCCAAAATGGGCGGAAGCTTGCAGTGGAAACCATTGTTCTTCGCTCCACCCAGGACGTACTAGCAACTTTACTATCTATTGAAGCCGACTTCGTGTTGGTTCTCAATACTTTGACCCCAATTCAAACCATTGAAGAAATCATTTCCGTCATTGAAAAAGAAAACAAGCCGGTCGCCCTGTTGGCCTTTAAATTTATAGAAAGTTAAGGTCTGGGCTTTCTATGTTTTTTACTGAATATCAGTAATGCTTTCGATTTTATCTTTTATCGTAGACGCTTCAATTGAAGTTAATGTTTTGGGTTTGTCTTTATACATTCTGATAAAACCGACCACCTTGTAACGATCGTCGACGTCGATATTGCGCCCGGTATCGGCTGCAGCCCAGGCATAGCCGTTGGTGTAGTAGGTCACCCGATAAGGGGTCATCGTATTTGCAAAAGTCGGTGTCAGATCAAAGGTGTTGCGATAATAGTAGGGCTCGACTTCCACAGTTTTTTTAACTTCAAGATCATCAAAGGTAAAATATTCGAAACCATTTTTCTCAGTCACTTCGGCCGCGCGGTACAACATTTTACGCTCGACTTCGCTTTTTGAAGTGTACTCATTTCCTTTGAAGCTGACTTTGTAGAATCCATTGGCAATTTTTTTATCCTTATAGCCGAAGTCGTTCACTGGTTTTTTGCGGGACTGATAAGGCGTTGAGGTTTGGCAGCCCGCTGCAAAAAACAGAATTGTCAGGATCGAAATAATCTTTGGATATGTTGGCATAATTCGCTTCTCCTTTTTATTTTTAATTTAAAGAAGGGCGATTAAGCTTTCAAATGAACCTATTGTGTAGATAATTACACAAATCAAAAGATGCCAGCGGGCCGGGAGAATCCGGCCATTGAGAAATTCTGGCAATTAAAAAAAGGTCTAGGATCTCTGCAGAGGTCTATCAGTCAATGACCATCAGGACACTAAAGTGGAGTCGGTATAAATTTGTAGCCGGCACCATGGATCGAATCGATCAGACCAGAAACAGGTCCCAGCTTTTTTCTAAGTTTACTAACGTGAGTGTCGACAGAGCGAGGGTACACGTGCACGTCTTTCCCCCAGATATCGTCCAGGATTTTATCACGATAAATCACATGATTAGCGCGGGTAGCAAAATACATTAAGAGCTTAAACTCTAATGCTGTCAGGTCGATAGTCTGCCACTGCGAGCCGTCAAAAACCTTCACCTCTTGGGTCAGAGTTTCAATTTCCAATTCTTTCCACTTCATATGAGACATTTGATCTTTTGAAAGATCCATTTTGCGGAAACGAGCTTCGATACGGGCTTTCAGCTCGAGGGGCTCAAAAGGCTTGGTGATATAATCATCGGCACCCGCTGAAAAGCTAAGAACTTTCTCAGACAACTGATCGTGGGAGGTTAAAAAGAAGATAATAGCATTGGGATTTTTCGATTGAATGGGAGTACAAAGTTCGACCCCATTGCCATCGGGAAGCTCCATATCAAGGAGATAGAGATCGAAGGACTCTTTTGGGATGATTTCCTTTGCCTCAGCCATATTGGTGGCCCATTTAACCTCTGAAATCGATGAGAGAGCCATCTCCACCAATTTGTAAGATTCTTTACTATCTTCAACCAAAAGAATTTTTTTCATTTTTCACTCCGACTCAAACAATTTCATTCAAAAATTGTAAATCTTTGGTACTATTCATGCATGAACACTGAAATGAAATCAAGAGTTCATAGTGACCTTGAAACAGTTCCAGACGCTCTTTTGCCTTTTTTGCCCGAATTTTATGAAAATAGGGTCAAGGAGCTCAAATTAATGCAAGAATTTCATACAGACAACCAGCTTGATGAAATTCGCAAGATTGCTCATACCTGGAAAGGTTTTTGTGCACCTTATGGATTTGCAACCCTCGGAGTTGTGGCTGGGGAGCTGGAACAGAAATTAAAAGCTCAAGATCAGGACGTTGATGTGGCTCAATATATTGAATTCATTGATGATTATCTGGGTGCAGCGAGTGATCATCAGAAAATTAAGCCATTAGATGTGTAGATCATAAGACATAATAGTTCTCATCTAGGTTCGTCACCTGTGGTAGGGATCGAGTCCATCTCAGTGATCGTGTTTGAGTGCAATGAATCTATCTGCGGGAGTTTAATCGAGTGCCAGAAAGTGTTCTAGAAAATAGGCGTTTTCAAAAAAGCCTTTTTAGGATTGTTAGTATTCCCTTGGTTTTTCTATTTATTACCTTGGCTTACTTTCACTTCCAAAATAGCTACCGAGATTCACTAACCAAAAAGATCACTGAGGCCGACAAAGCTCGTTTGTTGATGACTCAGCTCAAAGGACAGTTACTTTTGGTGGATAGTGGAATCAGCCACTTTGTTATCTCTGGTGACAAAGAATACATAACCGAGATTCAAGCCAACCACAGGAATATCCAAATTACCTCAAACCAGCTGTTTTCGCATTTTTCCAACCAACCCGAGATGGGCCAAGAGTTGCGAAATTTGTTGGTGAACTTCGACCGCTATATCATGAAATTTAACGATATTTTTGTGACTCGGCCGAACGGTGAAAGAATGGCAAGCGATATCAAAGCTCAAGGACTTATTGAGAAGTACCGCCACCTTTTCAACGATTTGATTAAAACCCATGAAAACCTGTTACGACGTATTCTTCTTGATCGTCGAAGTAAAGTAGAGAAATTAGCTGACGCCATTCAAACAACGTTTTACCTAGAGTTAATCTTTATCCTACTTATTGGGTTTTTCATCGTCTTCATCATTGCGGGACAGCTTAAAAAAGTGGTGGAGTCCTATCGAAAACTGTTAGGTAAATACGAAACTAGCCTTTCGGAATTAAAAGAATCACTAAAAACCAAAGATCTTTTTCTGGCTAACATGAGTCATGAGTTGCGCACACCACTGGGAGCCATCACTGGCTTTGCTGAACTGGCGTGTGAGGCTGATGATATTAAGCCCGAAGTGAAGCATCATCTACAATACATTCGAAGAAACGGTGAGCACCTATTGGGATTGATCGACGACCTGTTTGATGTCTCTCGACTAGAAGCCGATAAATTGGAACTTCACGAAGAACGGCTCGATCTTGTCCAGTTGGTTCGGGATGTTGAAAACGACTACTCAAGTCGTATTGTGGATCAGCGTGTGGAAGTTTTTACCAGTATGGCGGCTTCGGTTCCCAAGAATATAAAAACAGACCCCCTTCGGCTGAAACAGATTCTTTCGAATTTGGTGGGGAATGCAATAAAGTTCAGTACTCCCGGTAGCCAAGTACGAGTGTCTTTCACTTTTCAAGGCGGGGAGTTGATTACTGATGTTATTGATGAAGGTATTGGAATTGCCAAAGAACATCATAACAGAATTTTTGATGCATTCTCGCAAGTTGAGACTAAACATTCTCGCGAGTATGGTGGCGCTGGATTGGGATTGTCGATTTCCAAGAAGCTTGCGGTGGCTCTCGGAGGAGACTTGGTTTTAGTTTCCAGTGAGCCGGGAAAAGGGACGCACTTCCGTTTTCAGATTCCAGTTGAAGTCATCGGCGATGCTGTTTTTCAGAAGTCGACTCTTGTGAGTCGAAGCGGTGGCATGATCGGCGAAGGTGTCACTGAGCCTGCTACCAAAAAAACATTCGACTTTTCGGGAAAGCAAATTTTGCTAGCTGAAGACTCTAAAGAGAATCAGATCTTGTTTAAGATATTTATCGAGAGCTCCAACGCTAATTTGCAAATCGTCGACAACGGCACCGATGCTGTGAAAAAAGCTCTCAACGACAATTTTGACCTTGTCTTGATGGATATCCAAATGCCGGGGCTTGACGGATACGAAGCTGTTAAAATACTTCGCAGCTCACAGTATCAAAAGAAGATAATCGCTCTAACCGCTCACACATTAAAGGGCGAAAAAGAAAAATGCATGAATGCTGGTTTTGATGGCTATTTAACTAAGCCCATTTCGCAGCAGGACCTTCTCAGTGCTGTTGAAAAAAATCTGACTTAAAAAATTAAGGAAATTTGAAAATTCACTCCCGCCTTGCCTTTAAAATGGTAAGCTTTTGCAAATCGCAATTCCGGGGTGATTTGGTAGTGCAACACATTGTTGAGAATTCGGTGGCTGAAACTTGTATAAAAGGTATAGGAGTTCAAGTGATAGCTGTTCCAGCGACGATCTTGGACATCGCGATCACGACTTTGGGAATTAAGGCTTAAAGTGTGAGTAAGGCCATATTTTTTTCCAAAATTCCAGGCGAGAGTGGGTCCTTGAGAAACTTCGAAGAAGTTTTCCTTATCTAGGTACTGACTTTCATTGAAAAGTCGCAAATAAAACAGGGGGCCCAGTCGAATATTAAAATCCAATTCAAAAGAACTTCCAACTCCGTCCACCGAGTGGGCAAAAACCTTTTGCGTCCATTGAAGTTGCAGATGTTTTTGAATAATGATCTGTTGATCACCTCGCATCAAAAAACTGGAAACCAGTGGATCTCTGAACTCAAGCCGCGGACGAAACAAAAAATCGATATCATTTACTTTTCTTATTAATCCAACACTGGCCCCGGTTTTCCGGTTCTGAGGCTGGGCTCCACTTCGATTTCGACTCAGCCCCTCGAATTGATCTTGGTCATCGTAGGACGAGAATCTCAATTGCCACTTTTTTTCTACAGCCGGAAGGCGCAAATTGACGGCAAACTGTGGATTGGTTCGGACCCCTTCGTTTTCGGCCCATCGAGAGTTGCCAATAAGTTGAACCTGAGTGGGATTGTGTCGAGGAGTTTGTCGATTGGATAAAAACTCATCGATACTC
>CAXRIX010000029.1:0-3481 GCA_964230555.1 Bdellovibrionales bacterium | reverse complement strand
TCTTCGAATGCGCTCTTTTTTTATACCTTTAGGTGAGATTTCAAGTTTTCAGGGAAACCCCGACAGGGCCATCAATGATTGGCGACAGCAGATGAGGCTTCGATTTTTGAAAAATTACCATCCTAATATTTAGGCTATTTTTCAAAATGAGCCCGTCGCTTTCCCAATTGGTCGTACACGCGGTACTTAGCAGACATCAATATCTATTAAGGAGACCTTCAATGAAAAGCCTTTTCCTGTTTGCTGCTTTAATCGCTACAACAGCCGCTTTCGCCGCTGATGATCAAAGCCTTCTAAGTGACTTTTTAGAGAAAAATGAGCCTTGGGCCTCGCAAGTTTATTGTCGTCAAAACAATGGAGCTCCCGAATGCCGAGGTATCGTTCTTTATGCCGACAAAGACTCCAGTTTTCCTGTCGACGGGTTTCAGATTTCGTTTTGGGCTCCCGCCCGTCCGATGGCTGCCACTGAAATCTTTGTGCCGACAAAAGATGTTGAGAACAATAGCGGAGAATTTTACAAGTTTGTTGATAATACAATGAACGGCACTTTTACAATTGCCGAGAGTGGAACCCAATCGGTTGTATTTGATGGGGACAGCATAACCATCCATGGATTACCATTCGGTGATTTAATTTTTAGCGATGAAGACTCCAAAGTTGTACTCAAAAACGGTGAGACCATTGTTTATCCGATTGTTGATTAGAAGATTTAAGCTCACAGATTCATCAAAGAAAAAGGGCGCTCAGCCCTTTTTTTATACCTAAATTTTTTAAACGATCTAAAATTCTTGGTCTAGGTTGGCTCTGAAAACCATTGCCACAATAGGCGGCAAGTGACTTTTTTGACACAAACAACGATTTTTGCAAAACCTACAGACACCAATAAGGTTGCGGGTTACGCGGCACCCCTGTCATTTCTTTAGTAATACTATGTATATAATGCAAAACGTCATTAAGGGAGTTTAAGAAGTTGAAATTTTTTCGTCAATCATAGACTATGCTTATCGAATGCGTCGTGGGGGCGGGGGAATATGGATATCCTAGAAAATGATGAAACTTTGAAAATGGCCAAGCTCTTGTTTGAGCGTGGAGACATTTTACAATGTGTGGATTTGCTTGAAGCAAATCATGAAAAGTACCTTGATAAAGACACTGAACTTTATTTGGAGTGCACCAACTATCTGTTGCGGGCTTACGCTGAACTTCAGGATCAAGGTAAAATCCGTGACTTAAAGAACACCCTCAACGGGTGGGCCTTGGAAAAAGGTGAACTGACACCTCGGACTTATTATACCTTGGCGCTGTGTGAGTCGCAGAACGGACAGTACGAGGCAGCCCTTGAGCTGTGCCGAAAGTCTTTGTCACTGGCGCTGGATCAGAACAAAAAAACAGACATTTGCTACGCAATCACTGGAATGGCGATCAGTTATTACCAGCTGGGCCGTTTGCAGGAAGCCCTTAAAGAGATCTACAACTTACAGATCTTTTTCGATGCTTTGCAATTGCCTAAGCTTCAACTAACAGCCTTAATCGTCAATGCTCATATATATCGCAAACTGGAAAAGTATCCGCAGGCGATTGAAGCCCTATGGAACTGCTATGAAATGATTAAGGATGAAAAAGATCTTTATACCCACTTCACTCTGCTTTACGGATTGGGTTTGACGTATAAAGAAAGCGGCGATTTAGAAAAAGCTCGCACCTATTTAGAGCTTGGTGTCCGCTCGATTGATGGCAAAAATATGAAACGCCTTCACTTTTTATTGTCTGAGCTCCTTAAAGATGTGCAGAAATCTAGCAAAAGTCCTTATGACATGGTTTATGATGTTCAGTCCCATTCCATTTATGAAAAGACAAAGGGTAAAATCGACTTCAAAAATCAGTTTATCCTTCTGGAAATGTTGAAATTGTTTTTAGCTCATCCGGGTCGTGTTTTCTCGAAGGAAGAGTTGATTGAAACCATTTGGAAGCAAAGTTACAATCCCAGTGTTCATGACAATAAAATTTATGTGACCATTAAAAGGCTGCGTAAAGTGATTGAACCTGATTACAATAAGCCGAAATATATTTTCTTGGCAAAAAATGGTTATTATTTAAGTAAAGATGTGAAAATCCAAGTCCGTGGAATTGAGTCAGCTGTGCGAGAGGAGACACTCTAATGTTTGGAATTTTAAGAAAAGTTGCCCCTTTAATTGCGGCCATCGCCGTTGCTCTTTCACTCTCAGCTTTTTCTTATGTCAATATGGGTGGGGAAATCCCTTGGCCATTAAGCATTCAGCATGCGGTGACGGTGCAGAACTCAAAAGGCTTGTGGCGTCTTGGAGATGGTCAACAATCGCGCCTCTTTAACGTTGAGATGCGTGCTGATTCTCGATCCGGATTTGACTGGATTCGGGTGTCTGAGTTGCATCCAGAAAGTTACGAGGTCATTTCATGGGGTGAAGGTTACTTCTCTCCCACTGCCATCAACCACACGGAATCCAGTTATTCCAATGTGAATTTAGAGACGGGCATCGGTAAAAAAGACAGCCGAGGTCGCTACATTACCATGTACACCAATGGTGATTTGACCGACCATCCGTATATGATTCGCTTGGTTGAGGTTGAAACAACTCTGGGGAATGTTTTAGGACTTTCCATTCTTGAGTATGTTGATAAGAGTTTCGATCACCTGCTGGGGACTCGAGTCATGGTTGAGCCTTTAAGTTGTGTTGAAGGCGACAAAGACGGTCTGACTTGCTATCTCGGCCTATAAGTTTGAACGGAGTCTGCTGAGGCAGGCTCTTTTCTCAGTGATTTTAAATATTTAAAAGATAACACGAGGATTTAGAATCCTCTCGACAAAGTCTAGGTTTTCCACTATAACCTCAGATTCATTCTTTAGGGCCTTAGCTCAGTTGGTAGAGCGCCACCCTTACAAGGTGGATGTCATCGGTTCGACCCCGGTAGGCCCTACCACTTTTCTCCTCACCATTCCTGTTCGAACAAGTTCTTCCCATCTTCGAGAAAAGTGCTAATGTTGGTCGGCCGCGCGGGCGGCTTCCATGGAATATTAAATAAAGGCACCGGTAAGGTGGCTTTCGTATTTAAGCGGCAGTGTCTGCCAAGCGGATGAAAACCACAACGAATGGTGGGTGAATTTTTAAAAACCATCAGTTAATGAAACGTGATTCTTGGTGAGAACTGGCAGTTAATTCCTTAACAAGTTGTAAAAAATTAGGGACTAAAATTGTCTCTACAAAATAAATTATTTGAACAATATTATGTCCTTTTTGGCGGCGGAAATAAGATTTGTATTTCTTTTCTGTTTATTTCAGACATTTCCAACTCTGGATCTGTTTTTGCATTGGTTAAGGTATTACCAATTTTAACCAATGGAGAATTTTTTATGAAATATTTTGTATTTATAACTCTGATGACCTCTTCATTAACGAGTTTTGCCTTTAGCGAAGAAGAAGTCGCTCGTATCGAGAATGCGAGT
>CAXRIX010000028.1:0-30220 GCA_964230555.1 Bdellovibrionales bacterium | reverse complement strand
GGGTAGCTGGTTACAAAACCAAGTCGCCCAAAGCCACTGGAATTGGTTGATGTGAAACCTCTTTTTGAACCTTTCTTCCAGCGCAGTTTGGTACTGTTCAATGGTGTCAAAGTCACTCGCTCAACAGTTCCTGTGGAGTTACGACACATCACTTGAAAGTTTAAGCGGGCGACATAAAGTTGTTGGCAAAGAGGTTTCGGAGATCGATTGGATTCCACTTTACAAGTGTTGAAGGATCTCTCTTCAAAACCCAAACGACTCATGGGGTGATCCATGTGAAGTTCTTCCAGTAATGCATTCACATCAATATCGTTGTACTGATTGGATCGATAGTCACGATTGGAATAACTGGACTGACTTTTCGGCAATAAAATTTTTGGCTTTTTCTCTGGAGGTGTTGTTGTGCAGTGAGCGAGCAACAGGAGAGAACATAATAGAAAAATTCTTTTAAGTGATTTCACGAGTCTCTAGTAGACTCTGTGTAGGGTGAGGACGTCAACTCGAGTCAGTTGATTCCGGTCATAAACACGGTTGTTCAGGACCGAAAAAAACTGACTTTAGTCCAAGGTGCTTAAAGCCGAATCACCATCCGCATTTTTGACCTTGGTTTTTTTCCTTCAGCCAACTCTCAAGAGGTTTAAAATAATCTCGAAGCGCGGTGGCGTCCATTTTTGGGGAGCCCGTCACGGCTTCTAAAGCTTCAGGCCAGGGTCGCGAAATTCCCATTTTCATCATGTTCCAAAGTTTTCCTCCGGCTTTTTTACTTCCGAAAATCGAGCACTCATGCAGAGGACCTTGATGTCCGGCCTCTTCACATAAAGCGCGATGGAACTGAAACTGCAAGATATGCGCTAAGAAATAGCGAGAGTAAGGCGTGTAAGCCGGAATGTGATACTTGGCCCCGGGGTCAAAAGCATCGTCCGGTCGTCGAGAGGGAGCGCGAACCCCTTGGTACTCCTGGCGCAGCTTCCACCAGTCGCGGTTGTAGTCGGCCGGTTTGGTGCGACCATCAAAAACCTGCCAACGCCATTTATCGATCATCAATCCAAAAGGCAAAAATGCGACTTTACCAAGAGCCATTCTCAGGAGTGTGCTGTTTGCATTGTCATCACTGGCCGGTGTTTCAAGAAGGTTGATGTCGCTTAGGTACTTCCCGGTGATCGAAAGTTCGATGGTGTCACCCAGAGCTTCGTGAAAGCCATCATTGGCACTGCTTTGGTAAATCGCTGGCAGCCCTTTGTAGGCTAGATAGTAGTAAATGTGTCCCAACTCATGGTGGATAGTGCGAAACGAGTCTTCGTTGATCTCGATACACATTTTGATGCGCACATCATCTTTTAAGTCCATATGCCAAGCACTGGCGTGGCAAACCACATCGCGATCCGCCGGTTTATCAAAAAGTGATCTTTCGTAAAAAGTTTCAGGTAACTTAGGCATCCCTAAAGAGACAAAAAAGTTCTCTGCAGTTTTAACCATTTTAGTTGAATCATAGTCGGCTTTTTCAAGAAGTTCGGTGATGTCCGTGGATTTTTTTCCTTCAATTCCGACGATATCAATAATGTTATCCCAAGCTTGCGCCCACATATTACCAAGAACATGAGCCGGAATCGGTTGATCCAATGGCACCACTTGGCTGCCATACTCTTCGTTAAGTTGCGAGCGCACGTAACAATGAAGTTGTTCGTAGAATGGTTTCACTTCACCCCAAAGGCGATCCAATTCTTTTTCAAAATCTTCAGAAGCCATATCATAATTGGAACGCCATAGGTCGGCCATGTTGACGTAGCCCAGTTCGCGTGCCCCTTGGTTGCCGAGCTCAACGGTCTCGATGTACTTTGGCTTCATATCCACGGCCACGGTTCGCCAGCCCTCCCAGGCCTCTTGCAATTCATCGGGATTGCGAGATTTTTTAATGATCTTTTCTAAGTCTCCTAGAGACTGACAAGAATCGGGAGTTTTACAATACTTGCCACTTCCGTACATACTTGAGAGTTCGGACTGCAGATTTGATAACTTTTTATTGAGCTTTTCATCGCGAGGTGCCGGCACCGTTAAAACTTTCAACATCAACTCAAGCATTCTCGATTCGTCATCGGTTTTGCCTGTGTAGTTTTTTGAATCCATAGCCAGGTTGGTTGCTAGCTTTGAGTAGCGAGCGTTGTACTCGGCAGCAATCTTAGTGGTGTCAGGAGTGATGAAGTTGGCCTGAATCCAGCTGGCTAAGCTGGCGGAGTGAGACTCTTCCATCAACTGCGAATTGGCATTTTCTAAAAATTGTTTGCTAGAGAGTTTTTTATCCTCCTTGGCCGTACAAGAAAGAACAACACAAGCGCAGACAAACAGTAGGATCCGAAAGATCATTTTTTACCTCCTCAAAATGAAGAGTGAATTCATAACCTTGAGTCGGTAGTGGAGCAAGTCGTAGTGCAATCAGCTGAAAATCAGGGCAGGTGGGTAAATATCTAATATTACTTTAATCGCCAGAAAGTGGCATCGAAATCGCCAGAATTATTTTCTGAAAAACCACCAATATAGAGTTGGTTGGATGCACCCTCAACAACACTGGTGCCTGAATCAATGTCAAAACCTCCAGCGGCGGAATCGTGAGAGAAAAAACCATCGGTGTTAAAGTCTTGATCAAGACTGCCATCTTGGTTGTAGCGCCAAATACACATGTCTTCATTACCACTCCCGGTCACCACAATGCGGCCTTGCGAGTCGATGATAATGTCTTCGCCAGTATCGTTGGTGCCACCGCCGACAATATCCGAGACGTCAAATGTCACAAAGCCGACGGCGTTGAAAGTGGTGTCGAGATTGCCTGTGGTTAAGACTTTCCAAATCACCATGTCATTGTTGCCGTCGCTGTTGCGAGAGAATCCTGTAATGACCAGGCGACCTTGTGAGTTGATGACAAACGCAGTCGCCGAATCCAGGCCCGTGCCACCGGCGGCATCATCGTGTGTGAAAATACCGTCGCCACTGAAGCTGGTGTCAAGAACTCCGGCACTGGTTAATCTCCACACTGTCATGTCGCCTAAATTGCCAACCGAGTCGGCGCGACCGACGACATAAACGTTTCCTGAAGAGTCAGTAAGAATATCGTTACCGAAGTCGTCCTCGCCACTGACCGAGCCACCGACACAGTCGCCACCGGCGGCGCCGTCGCAGACGAAAATTCCATCGCTATCGAAGCTGTTGTCAGGGGTTCCGTTGGGCAATAGTTTCCAAACCGCCATGTCACGATTGGTGGCGTCGCGGTCGGAAAACCCGGTGACAAAAATGTTGCCACTGGCGTCAAGGTGAATGGCTGAGCCTTGATCGTGAATGCCGCCGCCGGCGGCGCCATCGTCAACGAAAACTCCACTGCCATTGAAGCTAGTATCGAGTGTGCCGTTGCTATTCAACTTCCAAACACTCATGTCAAAATCAGCACCATTGAAAGAGGTTCCAGTAACATAAATGTTGTCACTGCTATCGACAACCACACCGTAGGCTACGTCGGTACTGGTGCCGCCAGCTGCCGAGTCATGAATAAAAACTCCGTTGCTAGCAAACGACGTATCCAGGCTGCCGTTGGCATTCAACCGCCAGACGGCCATATCAAGATCACCGCCATTGAAAGAACTTCCGACGGATATGATTCTGTTTTGACTGTCTTTGGTGATGGCGTAAATGTCGTCTTGCCCGCTGCCACCGGCTGAGCCATCGATAGAAAGAAATCCAGTTCCGTTAAAAGACGTGTCGAGTTCTCCAGAATTGTTGGTGGACGAAAGCGGGGGCGGGGATTCTTTGTCGATCCCGCAGCCGGATAAGATAATAGTAAGAAGAACGAGTAAATAAATTTTCATAAAAAGCGCTTTAAACTTAAAGGCTTATCGGGTTTTTAAGAGATCTTTTTAGAAAAATTCCGCGACCTAGGGCCTGAAAACTATTAAATAAATGAAGAGAATATTAAATAGCACAGACTGTCGGTCCCTAAGTCCAGTGATTTTTTAATAATAGATAAATTTTAATTATTTAGGTTGGTAGGGGAATTGGAGATCGCTCCAGTAAAAAGCTGTCGGCAATGTTCTGTTTTTTGGGATCAATTTCTAAATATAAAGCTGACTGAAAACTAAAATTCTTTTTCTTTAAACTTCACTCGGATTCACTGTTTACGAACTCAGTTTTGTTTCTTGAATGCCATTCTTTTGTAAACTTTTTCGACATGGTGATGAGCGCGAATTGTCTCTTTCTATCTGAAAACTATCAGGATTGCGAGTCAGCGTGAATGAATCTTGCAATTTAGCGATCTGATGTTGCAGATTCGTTTACACTTTTCATTGCCGAGGACTCGTCGATGCCTGGCTTTTATCATCACTTATCTGGCGGTGGTAATGATTCCCTTGCAGAGCGCAGTCGCCGCCATGGACCTAACCTGTCCTCGGCTCGTTCACTCGGACTCGTGGACTCGTTATTCGGCTGTGACTCAGGCATTGGATGAACCTGTTTACCCCTATGAAGTGATGACATCAGTTTATGATCGCAATGGTTGGCCTGAACACCGTCCGACCGAGGCCGGCTCTCGCTTGCAAAAAGTCTCAGAGCTTATTGGATTGATAGAGGCAGACGTCGCCGAACAGGCTTTGGCCTTTACTGTTGAAGCTCTTTATAAAATCTATGATCCGCAACAGATACCAAACTCTTTTTATCGCACTGAGACCGACCGCATCGCCAGTCGGGTGGCTTATTTAATGTGCCAAAGTGGATGTCTCGGGTCTTCGCGCCAACAACTTATGGAGCGCGCCCAGGTCTATGTCGACCAATGGGTCGAGAAGGGGACGCCGCGAATGAGTATCGAATCTATCGAAGAGCACTTGAAAATAAATTACCAAGGGTTGAATAGCATTCTTAGCCATCGCACGTCTGATCTTGGACTTCCGCATTTCGACTCTTACCGGCACCATTACCTGACTCTTCTCTCTGAGTTTCCGGGACCTCTTATGCGAACCAATGTGTTAGAGAATCGAGCCGGCCCCCTGTTCACTCGTGATGACATTGACGTCCGAAATGGAGAGGTGAGGACCCCGGAGTATAAGATCAATTTTTCTACGTTCAGAGTCAGGCAGGCTCTCGATGAGTTTTTTGATAATATTCGCCATCGATGGCAGAATTTTAACCACGCTTCACTGTTAAAATTTTCAGTGTTCGAGCAAATGAGTGTTTATAATCTTATCAATCGCCTGGAAGATACCGATAAAATCGATTTTGATGGTCCTCCTTTAATTGAAGAACGATTATTGCTTTTAGGTAAATACATGATCTCAGCCCCTGTTGCGGTAGCACGGGTTCTTAATGAAAACGAAAATTTACAAAATGATTTTTGCTGGATCGTTGAAGAAATGGATCGGGTGATATCGACCAATCACATCAATAGTTCGGTGCTTGGTTTGAACAATTATGTGATGCCTCTGACTATTGGGGTTGTTCTGTTTATGGCCCCTTTCAGTGCCACACTGTGGGCGGCTGGATTAATCATTCTCAATGTGGTCACCTTGATTGATTTGATGGGACGAAGAGCTGTGAATCAGCGTCTGCATGAAGAGATCGACTTTTATCGACGTCATGAACTACCGAACACCTTTAACCAAGCCAGTCTCGATCACACCTCAGCGCGCACTGCGGAGTATGAGCAAAATCAAAAGATGATTCGTAATATTCTCATTATGGAAGTGGTTTTTGGTGGTGTGGCCATTGGTGTGTCTCGTGTTTCTAGGAGGATCATTCAACGAATGAGTCAACAGCAGCAGGTGCAGGTTTTACAACGTCCCTTTGTTAGCACTATTGACGATTATGCAGGAGCAGGAACCCGTGGCCGTCGTAACCGCCGTGCCCGTCGGGCGCAACAAGCCCGTTACGCCACTCGTAATCAAGTTGACGATGTGATTCGCCGCAATCAAGACCTTTACAGTCAAGCGCTGGCTCGATACAGCCAACAGCATGGCGCTTTGGCGCGTGATCAATTGATGGCTTTTAATATTACATTTTTTCTAAAGCATGGAACCAAAGATGAAATTTTGAAACTCTTAATTAAAAGCCGTCACACGGGCTTTGGCAGTATTGCTTTGAATATCGAGGCGGCCAACGAGTTCATCGAACAAGTTTATGTTCATTTAAATACCGCGCCGATGAGTGATTATACTGCGGTTACAGTTATTCTTGAAGGGTTCACCCGTATGGCCGACGGTCGTGGACTCTAAGGCTAAGCGTCGGATCGTGGCAATCAAATTGGATTATTTTGCTTTTAAAGAAAGTTCGAGGACAAACTCGGCGACAACTTCACCATGGACTTCGGCTCTTGCTTTGATTTTTTTATGAGCTCGTTCTCCGGTATCAAGAGTTTCAGCAATGAGATCATCAATCTTTTCTCCTGCATCACAGATAAAGAGAGTGGGGCCTTCAGCCCTCTTTAGAAACTTCGCTTCAAAAGACTTGAAAACCAAACTTATTTTTTCGCCACTGTGGTGAATTTTATGAGCCGCCAAAAAACCCACACAAGCATCGGCACCGATTGCTAGGGCTCCAAAGTAGAGGCTTCCTAAATGGTTCTTAACAAGCTTAATAAAGGGAATTCGAATCACACATTCGGTGTCGGTAATTTTTTGAACTCTTGCGCCGGTGGCAAAAAGAAGAGGAACTCGTGTCAGACTAAAAGCCTTTAGCATTAGGTTGGCTTTGCTCTTTTCAGGTATGTAAGATTCCAGTTGCTTCCTCATCCTATAAATCTTAACCTGGTTCCGGTTTATTGTAAATAAAAGAAGAGGAGTCTATGGAAAAGCCCCAGTCGTTGTCGACCGCCCTGACGAAAATGTTTTCGATGGATTATCCGATTATTGGGGCGCCCATGTTTCTAGTCAGTAACAAAGAGATGGTGTTGGCAGCCACCCAGTCTGGAGGTATGGGGACATTTCCTGCCTTAAACTTTCGACCCATAGAAAATTATAAAAAAATTGTCGACGAACTCAAATCGGACCTTGGGGAAAAGCCTTTTGGTATTAACATCATCGTTCAAAAATCAAATAAGTATCAGCACGAACAGATTGATTCGGCCATCGAAAAGGAAGTGCCCTTGCTGATCACCTCGTTGGGTAACCCAAAAACCGTTATTGAAAAAACCAGGGGAACCAAGACCAAGGTTTTTTGTGATGTGGTGGGCTTAGAGCATGCAAAGAAAGTTGCAGATTTGGGGGCGGATGGTCTGATTGTGGTCGGTAGTGGAGCCGGCGGGCACGGTGGCGACACCTCACTGTTTGCCCTGATTCCATGGCTCAAGAAGCACATTGATCTGCCGATGGTCGCTGCCGGCTGCATGAGTGATGGCAAGAGTATGGCAGCGGCCCTGGCCTTGGGTGCCGATGGAATTTATATGGGAACTCGAATCATTGCTAGCCACGAGGCCCAGGTCAATCCAGATTATAAAAAGGCCATCGTTGACGCCGGATGCGACGATATCGTGAGTACCGATCGGGTTGATGGTTTTCCGGGGAACTTCATTAAAACTGAAGAACTAAAAAAAGTTTTAAAACCCAACCTTGTCGACAATGTATTAAGTCAAAGTAAAAAGGTGAAGCGAGCCGTATCTTTG
Source organism: Bdellovibrionales bacterium (assembly GCA_964230555.1). Lineage (GTDB taxonomy): Bacteria > Bdellovibrionota > Bdellovibrionia > Bdellovibrionales > JAGQZY01 > JAGQZY01. The sequence goes on along the minus strand of CAXRIX010000028.1, from coordinate 22,593 downwards.
TTTCGAGCCGGTCGCGCACTTCTTGGGCCCAGCAACCAAAAACTGTCTTATAAAAACACTTTCAGTGCCGGTCATGGCGTTGGCGTCATTGATGATGTGAAAGATATTCAGACTATCTTTTGGGAAACTGTGACAGAATACAGGCAAACCTTGAAAGATTTTCCCAATTGACGCAATTCGCTGAATCCTACTTGCAAGGTCATTTCTAGGTTAGGATTATGTCTTGTTCCATGGAGACCCTATGCTCAAAAAAATTCCCCTGCACACGCAGATACTGATCGCTCTTGTTCTTGGTTTGGTTTATGGCGTGTTTGCCATTCAAGTGGGTTTGGTAGAATTCACAGAGAACTGGATCAATCCTTGGGGAACAATCTTTGTACGCCTGTTAAAGCTTATCGCCGTGCCTTTGGTTTTGGCCTCATTGATCACCGGTGTGGCTTCCCTTTCCGATTTGCAAAAGCTTTCACGGATTGGTGGTAAAACCATAGCTCTTTATATGATGACGACTGTTGTTGCTCTGACAATTGGAGTTTTGGTTGCCAATGTCATCAATCCCGGTTTGTCGGTGCCGCCGGAGATGCGCGATCAACTTCAGTCTCTGTATGAAAGCGATGTCGCTGAAACCTCTGAAACGGTTGCGCAAACCAAAGCCCGCGGTCCGTTGCAGCCCATCGTCGACATGGTACCAGCCAATATCTTTCATTCAGCCACTGATAACCGGTCGATGTTGCAGATTGTGTTCTTTGCAATTCTGTTTGGAATTGGTTTAATCCAGGTGGAGGTCAGTAAAGCCAAACCGATGATTGATTTTTTTCATAGTGCCAATGATGTGATTATCAATATGGTCGACCTCATCATGCTGATGGCTCCTCTTGGTGTGTTTGCACTGCTTGCCCAGACTGTGACAGCCTTTGCCGGACAGGGGTTAAGTCAAGTGCTGGAGCTTTTAGGAGCCTTAGGGCTTTACTGTTTCGCGGTTCTCTTGGGCCTTGGAATCCATTCTCTATTATTCTTACCCCTATTGTTAAAACTGCTAAGCCCCATGAAGCTTTTCACCTTTTTTAAGGGCATGGCGCCAGTGCAACTTTTGGCTTTTTCGACAAGCTCCAGTGGAGCCACCTTGCCCTTAACTATGGAAAAGGCGGAGGAAGAATTGGGTGTTTCCGAAGAGGTGGCTTCGTTTGTGCTGCCGTTGGGTGCAACTATAAATATGGATGGCACCGGGCTTTATCAAGCCGTTGCCGCCATCTTTATTTCACAAGCTTTGGGAATCGACCTCACGTTTGGTGGCCAACTCACAATTATTTTAACCGCGGTGCTTGCATCGATTGGGACCGCCTCAGTGCCGGGGGCGGGAATTATCATGTTAGTGGTGATTTTAGAATCGATTGGTGTTCCCAGTTCAGGAATCGCCTTGATTTTAGGTGTCGACAGAATTTTGGATATGGTACGAACCGTCACCAATGTCACGGGCGATGCGGTTGTCGCTACTATTGTTGCCTCTTCTGAAGGGCAGCTTAAAACTCCTGCCGACCAATAGCTCCATTTATGGGGTCCTGTGGCGACATTCCTCGGAGTGTCGCTTTCTTATTTTTTCAAAGGTATAAATGGAGAATGGTTTTATTCCTACGATCCATTTTATTTCTTGGCTTATTTAGCTTTCCGACGGCCTTTGTTGAAGCCCAAGCCTCCAACCAGGCGGGCACAGAAAAGAGCTCTGAGGCTGTTGCCAAAACGACTGCTGAGTCCAGTACCAAAGCGAATAAGGGCAGAGTATTGAATGACGGCGAAGATCAAGAGGACTCAACAAGCACGGAACCGACGAACGCTGACCAAACAACGACGCAAACCGATTCCACCGATGAAAGTGCCGGTCAAAAAGAGTTATTATTGCCTTCGGTAGGTGCCGTTGATCCCTATGCTTCGAAAGACAAAGACTGGATTTTTTCAAACACCATGAAACGGGCCGGTAAAAGACGTGGTTCAGTGGTTTGGTTTCCACTTTTATCTTACGTGGCACCGGGAGCTGGGCAGTACATGAACGGGCAAATCGGCGCCGGCTTGATTTATTCAGGTGTCGCGCTGGCGGGGCTGGGTACGGCTGTTTCGGCGGCTGTTGAAATTAACAACGACCCCAATCGAAATCAACGCTTGGATGCGATAGACAGTTTTGATCCTCTGGTGCGTCGCTATGTCTGGGGTTTAAAAACCTATGATTTGGCGGGCAGTTTAAGTTTATATCATTCGTTTCAAACAACTCTTCTGTTTCGAAAGCAGCAGGGGGATTATGCTTTTTTGCCGCAACAAGCAGAAACAACCGATGAGCTGATGCTGGCACCCTTTGAATTTTCAAACTTGGGTCGATGGTCAACAATTCTTCCCCTCGTGATTGGGGCCGGAGTGGTGATTGGAGCTGGGGCAACTGATAACTATGACACTCGTCAGTTGAATAGCGGTGATATCGCTTTTGCCAGTGGTATTTCCTATAACGCCGGGGTCGGCGAAGAGGCCTTGTTTCGAGGTTGGATGTTTCCCTTGCTGACAGAGGCCTATGGTGTTGAAAATGTGTTTTGGGCCAATCTGACCCAGGCCGCTATTTTCGGTGCGGCCCACTTATCAGAAGACAATCGTTTGCCGGTTTTTCAGCTGGCAGCGGGCTATTATTTTGGGTGGTTGGCCAAGAAAAATGCTTGGAGTTTGAGAGAGGCCATTTTTGTCCATACATGGTGGGATGTTATTGTTTTTACTGCCTCTTTTACGCAAAAAAATCGCAAAGCCTCGATTTATGTTCCCCTTTACCAGACCCAGTTTTAGGTATTTAGACAGGAAATTCTGACAACTTCCGACCTCTGAGCTGAAAGGGGTTGCGGAAACAGGCGTCGTCCATTAAACCCGAGGCGTAAACACAAGCCTGGGGAGTCCCTATGAAAACGTCTTTTATTTTAACATTTCTTTTTTCTGTCTTTGCGGTTGCCGCTTCAGGTACCCTTTCGTTATCTGATTTTCAAAACAATGAGTTGTTCAAATTTGTCTACGTTGAAGAAGCAAAGCAAGTTTTTAACAACGAACTAACGGGCGAACTTCTTTTTGAAGTGACCTATTTAGTAGAAGGGGAGTGCGCTGCCGCTGGCAATGCCGATGCCTGCGAGATGGTTCCTTATTGTGAGTACGTTTGGGTCGACCCCTACGCTTTAGACAATGACTATTATATGGAATCCACACAAAAAAGCTGTGATGCCGACATCGAAGACATCTTAAAGCCTGAAATTATTGACGAACTTTAATATCTCTTAAAGTGGCAGGTGTAACCACCGGGATTTTTTTGCAAGTAGTCCTGGTGGTAAGCTTCGGCACTATAAAACCCTGAAAATGGAATCACTTCGGTAACAATGGGGTCTTTCCACAAGCCTTGGGCTTTGACCTCAGCGATCACATTGATGGCGGCCTTCTTTTCATCCTCATTCTGATAGAAAATCGCCGATCGATACTGACTGCCTTTGTCGTTGCCTTGACGGTTTAAGGTGGTGGGGTCATGGATGCTGAAAAAGAAATGAAAAAGATTTTTATAACTGGTTTGGGTGGGATCAAAGGTGATCTCCAATGCTTCGGCATGCCCTGTGGTACCGGTTTTCACAGTTTCGTAAGTGGGGTTTTCAGTGCTACCGCCACTGTATCCGACCCGCGTTTTAGTGACCCCAGGTTCCTTGCGGAACAGCTCTTCGACGCCCCAGAAGCAGCCGCCAGCCAATACAATTGTTGTTTCATTGCTATTCATGGTTATTGTTTTAGAGGGAGATGATTTTTGAGTCAAAGGGAGACTGAAGTGTCTCAAAAACTGTCTCAGATTGAGAAAATCGGAAAAAATTGCCTCGACCTTAGCCCATAAAAATTTTTTATAATGAAAAAAACGGAGTGTAACTATAGGGTTACCGATCTCGACTAAATACTAGGCAAAAAACTCCTCACGTTCTCAGTATGAACCGCCGATAGGTTCATTGTAAGTCAAAAAGACAAACGTACAACTGTCATAACGAAACACTAAGGGTTTGGGAGGTATTCAGTATGACACAATCTAAGTTTATCATTGTAAGTGAAGATCCGGTTTTGATTCAAAAGGCCAAGGACTTTGCTGCAAACTGCGGTATGGAATGTGAAGTAAGAAATCCACATTCATCTAATAATGGTTTTTACCCGAGCTTAGCCTCTGGAAACAATCCATTGAACCAGGGAAGCAGTATTTCAGGACAATCTAATGTTGTTCCTTTTCCATCTCAGAACTCTAAAGTTTCTAAGATGAACGATTTAGAAGCACAAGCCATCGAGCAAGCGATTCACGCTTACCGAGGTAACTTGACCGAAGCGGCTAAAGCTTTAGGTATTGGTCGTGCGACTCTTTATCGTAAAGTGAAGCTTTACAACATTGATCCTTCAGCGGCACGCAGAAAGAAAGCCGCCTAATTCAATGAAAATTTTAAGAGACTTAAAAGGCCGTCGTCAGACGGTCTTTTTTTTTGTCTCTACTTTGCGTTGATTTGTTTCGGACGTAGCAACCACTTCAGATAAGATCGGCCGTCTTTATAGACGTCGACTTTCGCCATCCCCGATTTCTTGATTGGAAAATGATCGGTCGCCTGACGGTAGAGGAGCCAGCTTAAAAACTGCCCCAGATCGGGTTCATGGCCGATGATCCCCAAAGAGTTGGCATCATAACTCTGAATCTCTTCGTAGAGCAGTTGGGCGGAATGGTCGGGGCAAAGGTTGTCGGTTTCCACAAACTTTGCATTCGGGAAGTGAGTTTTAAAAATATCGGCCGTTTGCGTGCAGCGAGTGAAGGGACTCAGAAGGAACACTTCGATGGGATCTTCTGATTTCTTAAAGAACTCAATAACGGATTGAGTTCGTTCCTTGCCTTTGCTGGTTATCGGTCGCAAGTGGTCGGGTTGGCCGGTTAGGGCAAATTCGTGGCGGAGTTCGGCGGGTGCATGTCGGATCAGGTATAGCTTCATAATTGTCTCACATTGAAACGTATCATATTGAAACGTCTAACTTTTTTTGTCACTTGTGAATTTCACTGGCCCTCAAATCTAAACAAAAAACAGAAGAGCTGGCAAGACGATTGCAATAGAAAGGAGTGTCTACAATTCCGGGGGGACAAATGTCTGATGATAATTTGATTTTATTTCCTAAAAAAAGTAAACCTAATATAACGATGTCCGAATCAGAAGCGAAATGGATGGTTGCGGGGAGTCTTCTTGTTGTCCTCACAGTGGCCATAGGTATTAATAGCACTCTGTTCTCCCAAAGGGTGAATACAGAGACCACGACCACTGTGGCTGAAGCCCAGACCTCATCGACATCGCGTGCGCCAGCTAGTATCAATCCTTTGTTTCGTGTTTCCTGGGAAAAGAAGGCCTTTGAAGTCTTAAAGAAAACCAAAGCCCGAGACCTCGCCAATGTTGGCGAAAAACCCAGTGTTTTTGATACATTCGCCATTGGCACCCTTGAGGGGAACTACAATATCCGTAAGATTGACGGTAGAATTTCTGAAATTCAGTTTTCGCAAAACCCAAACAGTCAGCCCAAAAGTCTTCGCCAGAGGCAGCAGTTTCTTTCCAAAAACTTAAGTCTTTTCGCGGCGGACGCACGAAGTGTGGAGAAGATCCATATCGAAGAGAATGCTGACCGCTTGATTGAACGCTTTCAGTTGAAAAGTGCACAAGGACAAGACCTTGGCACCGTACAGGTCCTGCTCGACAAAGATCAAAATCTCCTTTCTATGACGGTCCAGTAGGGCCGCCCTTGTTTTATATTCTTCCTGAAGTTGCCGATAGGTCCTTATGGCGAAGGATCCTATTTTTCCAAATTCAAATTCCAGCAATGCCGATGCCGTTATCGGGCTGGCGTCTCCAAAAGATCGACTGGCCGCCTATATATTAGACTGCACACTTTTATTGCCACTGGTGCAGCTGGTGCAGTCACCCATTAAAAAGTGGATTCTTGAATCGGTATTGTTTGATGAAGGCGCCAACCTTTCAAGTTTGAGAGTCGTTAATCTGGCTATTTTTATTTTACTATTTATCTTTTATTACACCGTTATGATTGCTTGGCGGGGACAGACTTTAGGTAAAATGTTTTTTGCGGTCAAAGTGATCTCCTACAATGGTAAGCTGGGTGTGGTTGATTCATTTTTAAGATCGATCAGTATTTTCTTTGAGTTTGTTGCCTTTGGCATTCCATTCACTTCGATATTTTCGCACCCGATGCGAAGACCCATTCATGATCGCGTTGCCGATACCCTTGTGATCAGCGAACGAAACCCGGTGGGCTTTCCCAGTCGCAAAGAGCGCTGGGGCGCGCAATGGGTGAGCGGAGTCATGTCTTTTATTTTGGGTGTGTCGGTTTTGAACTATGCCCTCACTGATTCAAAATCTTCGGTCGCAGCTCTCGACGCTGAAGAGGCTTGTGAGCGAGCCATCAATCGCGTCGAAAGCCAACTTGAAAAAGTTTACGAGCTGCACTTGCTTGGTGAAATATCCACTGAGTGTTTGCACGGAGTGGCCCGAGACAACCTTTGGCAGTCGGACAGTAAAGCCTTAGCGCAATTTGCAATGGCCATGTCCCTACGTGACGACTTTGCAAAATCAAAAGACTACTTAGAAACCCTGTGTGAAGAGAATAGCAATCATCATCTCTGCGATCTTAGCCGTTGGGTTCTAACCGCCCCTGAAGTACAGAGGCAGCAGTTCACAAGTCTTACTAAAAAACTTAAAACAAAGTCTCCTTACAATTTTGTGCGGGTTTATCTGGCTGCCCACATGAATAACAACCGCAATTATCGGGGGGCCGAGCGGATTCTTAGCCCGATCGAAAGGCCCGGACTTTTGGAGCCTGTGGTGGGTTCGTTGACTTTTCACAGCCTGCTTGGACAATTGAAATGGGAAGAAGCGTATTGGGTTGCCAAAACCCATGGCCAAGTTGGCGATTCGAATATCTTATATTTTATGCAAATGGAACTGCGCAAAAGTCAGTTAAGCATTCAGCAACAGCTTCAACTTCTTGATTATTTTTATCCTGACCTTTCAGAAAAATCATCGCGTTTGCCGGCTTCAGTCAAAGGGATTCCCAGTGAAATTCGCGATATTTATAATATTCTGGAAGGTCGATTATGATCATTCCATTTCTTGATGGCTTTATGACATTCACTCGCGTGCCGGTGACTTGGATTCTGATCATGTTAAACGCCTTTCTTTTTTCACAAAATTACTCTTTATCGAAAGATTGCCAGCAAGAGTTTCAGGCGTGGTACAAAAATGACGAGTTTCTATACACCCAAGGGCAGCTTTACAAACAGTTTAGTGGTAGCCGTGACGTGGCTCGGGTTAAAGATATGGCGACTTTAGGGCGCTTGGCTTTTCGTGACGAAGCCTTTATGTCTTCGGCCCCAGGTAAAGACTGGAGCGGAGATCAAGTGGCGATTGATGAATGGCGTGACGAAATTCAAGAATTTTTAGTTTTACGCGCCTATTACCCGCCCTTGATGTTGGGTGTGAGTGAGATTCATCAAGACTTCTTTGCCACCATTAGCTACCAATTTTATCATGAGGGTTTTGCTCACTTACTGGGGAACTTACTTCTTATTTTGATTATCGGTGGTTTTCTGGAAAGACGATACTCGGGTTTGACTGTGTTTTCTGTTTATCTCGTCGGTGGAAGTTTGGCGGCCTTTGCCTTTATGCTTTTGGGTAATCTGAGTGGGGCCCCCTTAGTCGGAGCCAGTGGTTCGTTGTGTGCACTTTTGGGTTTTTTGTTTTTCTGTGATTATAAAACTAAAACTCGCTTGTTTTATATCATCTTGCCTTTTCGCAAATATATGGGATTCGTGTTTGTGCCAACCGTCTACTGGGTGCTGTGGCTCTGCATGGCCGAAGATGTTTCGGGCTGGTTAGCTCAACCCTCGATGTTCTCGGGCGGTGTGGCTCACGCCGTTCATTTACTCGGTTTCTTAGTTGGTATCGGTATGGGGTTTGTCTATAAAAAAACTATCGAATCTTCCAAAGACCGTCTTCAACTTCAAAACTCATAAACTCGGCACATTGGAACATTTTATACTGAATGTCTAAGGCGTCGGTGGGAATGTTTTGTAAAGCTGTCGACAGCCAGTCGCTGTGGGAGCATACAAGAATGTTTTCGCCGAATTCTTTTTGTTCAATCCGATACAAGAAATTTTTAACTCGCGAGTTAAATTCTTTTTCGCCCTCTGCGCTTCGCATCTGATCCAATTCGGTCAATGTTTTCAGGGGCAGATTGTATTTTTCGACCAGCGGTTCCACTGTCATTTGGGCGCGCCGCTTCGGTGACGATAGAATCCGATCCAAGTCGGCCCAATGGGGGTGTTCTGCCAATGACTGGGCCTGATGCATGCCATCGGCATTCAAAGGGACATCACCTACGGTGAAATTTCGGGTGGCGTGGCGGAGGAGAAAAACCAACATGCTGTATAGCCTATCGGATGGCCTATTTTTGACAAGTCTTTATCTGGCAATAGTCCAGAGGGGAGGACTCAGGATAAGCTGGCTTTTGCGGCGGGCCGATGATAAGTTAGCGCCATGGAAGCCCATCCTATACAGAGTTCAGGCGAACTTAAAGCTTATTTGTCGACCGATAAAACGGTTCGAGCCTCAGTCGTTGTTATGACTGATATTGTCGAGGATCTTAGTAAAATGCTGGGGGCCTCGCCCAGCTCATCGGTGGCCGTCGGGCGATTGCTGGTGGGAACGGTTTTATTAGCCAGCCAGATGAAAGATGAACAAGCCCTTTCCTTGCAAGTCAATGGTTCGAAATCGATTCAGAAAATTTTTGCTCATGCGCAGTATGACGGCCTTTGTCGTGCCTACATCAGTGAAAAGCAGGCTCCATTATCTTTGGATAAGAATGTTTTGTCGCTGAAACCATTGATTGGCGAGGGCACCTTGCAAGCCGTGACCTATGTTCCAAAGCAAAAGCATCCGGTGGTCAGTCGAGTTGAATTACAAAGTGGCGAGATTGGCGAAGATATTGCCTTTTATTTAAACCAATCCATGCAGATTCCTTGTTTGGTTTCTTTAGCGGTAAAGATTGGCAACGAAGGGCGAGTGATTGCGGCCGGTGGAGTATTAATTGAATTGATGCCCGGACACACCGAAGAGACATTGCGAGCGATCGAAAATCACCAGAAATTTTCTTTACCGTTGTCGACTTTGATCGAAGAGGGAAATGATTTTAAAACTCTGCTAAAAAACCACTTAGGAGATATTGAAACCAAAGAGGTGAAGCAGCATTCTGTTGACTATGGTTGCACCTGCTCGAAAGAAAAGGCCAGTAACTCGTTACGCCTTTTGCCAAAGCAAGACTTTGAAGAGATCTTACAGTCGCAACAGAACTTGAACGTCGATTGCGAAATGTGTGGCATGGTCTACAGTTTTTCTTTTAAAGAAATTAATGTGATTTTTATCGAGTCCGGAAAAGCCGACGTTCACTGAATTATAAATTTGCCAAAATAGCTTGGGTGAAATCCTCTGTGGAGCCGGAACCACCGATATCTTTGGTGCGGGCTTTGTCGGATTTTAAAGCTTCGGTCAGTGCGATAAAAATTTTATCGGCTTGCTTGTCCAAACCCAGGTGTTGCAACATCATAATGCTGGATTGAATGAGAGCCGTCGGGTTGGCCAGATTCTGACCGGCAATGTCGGGAGCCGAGCCATGCACGGCTTCGAATACTGCCAAGTCATCGCCGATATTGGCGCCCGGAACGACACCCAGTCCTCCTACCAGACCGGCACACAGATCACTAAGAATGTCGCCATAAAGATTGCCGGTGACAATAACGTCAAAGGCTTCGGGCCAACGCACCAACTGCATGCAGCAAGCGTCGATGATAGTGTCTTTAAATTCAATACTAGGAAAGTCCTTGGCTACGTCTCGACAGCAATTCAGAAACAATCCATCAGAGAGTTTCAGGATATTGGCTTTGTGAGCGGCGACGACTTGTTTCTTTGCACGAGTCTCCGCTAAAGAAAAAGCAAACTGAGCGACTCGTGTGGACGCCTGACGAGTGACTTTTTTTTGCGAGACTGCGGTGTCCTCATCGATTTGTTTTTCGTCACCAATGTAGAGTCCTTCGGTATTTTCACGAACAATGACTAAATCCACATCGGTATAGCGACTGGGAACATTCGGAAGGTTTTTAACCGGTCGAACATTGGCGTACAGATTAAATATTTTGCGAATCTGTACATTTAAGCTGGTGTGGCCGTCTCCCACGGGTGTGGTGGTCGGACCTTTCAGAGCGACTCTGTTCTCTTTAATGGTTTGCAGGGTTGGATCGGGGAGAAGGGCACCCAGGTCATTGAGAGCTCTCGCGCCAGCATGGATTTCGTGAAATTCGAGAGGCGCTTTTGATTTTTCGAGAACAGCCACCGTTGATTTCATAATTTCCGGACCGATGCCGTCACCCGGGATGATTGAAACTTTGTATGCAATACGAGATGTCACTTCGTTAGCCCTCATTACTTTCGAGGTCGCAAGCGACCTCGATCAGATTGATCAGAATGTATTTCGATCTTAACAGAAATTGCCCCCCAGTTCCGCAAATCGTCTAAAATCTAGACAGGGTAAAGGTTAGTTATTTAAGGAGTTTAGCGATGGTTTTTGTCATATTGAAAGAGTTACAATTGAGGTGACACTGAAAGGCACCCCTGAAATTCAGAGTAAAACTACAAAGTCTAGTATTATTAGATGCTTAAGGCTATATCCTCAGTTGGTCCGACCTTTGTACTAGTAAAGAGTATGAAACGGTCTCTAACACGCTCATTACTCTTGCTGCCCTTTTTGTTGCTGACGGCTTGTCCCAATCCGCCACCGGCTGAAGAGTCTTGTAACTTTGTACAGAATTCGTTTCAGCGTCGCGTGTCTTGGGCCAAGCTGCCTGTAAAGTTCTACATTCATAAAGGCTCTTTTGCGGGTCCCAATGAGGATGACTATTATATCGCAATTAAAGAGGCCATGGACGTGTGGAACGCAAAATTCGACCAGCCTGTGTTGGAGCTCCTGGGGCGTACTGACGACGAAAAGCTCAAGCCGGCTCGGCTAAATGATCAAGGCCGAGTGATCGCTGATGGCTACAACGCCATTTACAGGGTCGATCGAGACGTTTTTGAAAACACTTCAGTAAAGGATGAACAGGCTAGAACCAGCATCAGTTTTCGTGGAGACTATATATATGAAGCGGACGTGTTGATCGATGCCTCCGAGAGATTTTATTTTGAGGACGTGGCCATTCAGGCTTCTGAGGCCCGCGTTCAGTTTAAAAGTTTGATGATTCACGAGTTTGGCCATGTGTTAGGACTTGGACACATCGAGGATGCCAGTGTTGACTCAGTGATGTACCCCAAGCTCCAGTTTGGGGAGATGCGTCCCGCACCGATTACAACTCAGAGTGCCGACGGTCGGGAAGTCAGCCGGTTGGAATTGCCGGAAATCGATTTTGAATCGATGTCCTGCGAGTATCAGTAAAAAAGATGGGCACTTGTAAGGTTATTTAATTTGTCAGGTCTAGACCATGAGCCTAGGCTTTAGAATAGAGGAAAGTTAAGAATGGGTTTACTTAAAAAAACGAATTCAAAATCGAAAATGGACAATACGGCCTCGGCCAACTCGCCCATTTCTCAACAATATCAAGGCCCTAAACACTATCACGATGGTGACGTAGAGCTTGATGCGATCGAACGACTGAAGTCGAATATCATGATGTTGGACGATCTTCAGCAACGTCTTCGCTATATGAATGGCGAAATCGAGTCCATCATTGGCCGCCGTAAAAAATCCTAAACACCTAAAATAATAAAGTTATTGCCTTGGTGGGCCTCATGGTCGACCTGATTTTTCCGAATATTTTGAACCCACTCCATTTGATGGCATAATAAGTCTATGTCGAGATTTACCGTATTTTTCATATTTTTGGTGGGTGTGGCCTCGGGTGCGCAAGCGCATGAGGTTAATTTTCAACAGTTAGAAAACTGCTTTTCTTGGACCAACCTAGGATTGCGTTCCTCTGAAATGAATGGGTTTCGGAACTCCACTTTCCTTGGATCTCCACAACACGGCACCAATGCGTCTGTGGACCTCAACGCCTTGGTCACCTATCTTGATAATCCCAGCCGAGTCGCGGTGATTCAGCAAAACGGCAGTACGATGTACAACTTGTCTTCGGCCAACATGTTACGGAGTGCTTGTGCTAGAAACCAGGATCGCGGTGGAGTCGTCTTGCCGGTTTCCGGCTTTTTGAATGCTAATGAAAACTCAGAAAATATTGATACTAATATTCGCGTACAGGTTCGCGAAGTTCCTGGTGCCGATAACGAGCTTTGCCCGATCAACTCGGCCAGTGCGAGAATCACTCCCACCGGATTAAGGGGACAAGAGATGTCGGACCAGCAGATAGAGGCGACAGTTCGGCAAGCCGTCCTGCAGCGCATGGCTTGGTTAGAAAGCAATGTCACACCTGAAAACACCCGTCTGGTGCAGCGCAATTTTGCGAGCGCTTTAAACAATGGTGGGGCCTGTTTTCAAGTGCTCCCGATGTTCCCAGGTTTAGACGAGGCGCGCTCGCGTGTGCTTTGTAAAATGCAAGCCAATCCAGGACCTGAATGTCAATCAACACCGTCCGCACCGGACAACAGTGGTGGCACTGACAGCGAAGCTCGCCCTTAGTTTTTAATGGCTGGATTCTTGGATGACTTCTTCGGCTTGTAAGTTTTCACCGTGGCGGTAACGGTCGACAAGGTTTTCATCATTAGTCGGAAATGAAAAGAGCAGAGCATGGCTATTGGTGCCTTCGTCTTCTAAAGTCACAGCCATATAATAAAGATGCTCAGCGCCTTCTTCAGCCCGTGAGAAGTCTTTGATAAAAGTCACCAGAGTGTAACCACCGGAAGTGGTGTTGCGCCAAATCTCATCGGCCTCTTCAATGGTTTCTTCACGAAGCTCCGCATAGTTTTGAAACAAAGACTCATCAATGTCAGTGGTGCTACGAACAATCAGCATGGCTTTATAAAGTCCCAATGCCAGTTCGTCACCCTCACTTAAAGCATCGCCTTCAATCCCTCCGTATCCCACCTCTTCACGGGTGCGGTCATAGACAAGTTCGCCTCGCCGGTAGGTTTCGCAAAGGGTGTCAAAGCGGGTGGGGAAGTGAAGAAAAACAAAAGTCGGAACATCATCAGCCAAGTAGGTGAGTGCGACATAAAAATAGATGTCATCATTTTCTTCATCTTCAAAAGCTTTGATAAAATTATAAATCACGGTGCCTTCAATGGTCTCGGTGTCTTCCCAAACTTCATCGGGAGAGTGGAGAAGGTCTTCCAGTTGTTCTTCCATGCCCAGAGATTGATCATCCGTGTAGTCTTCTTTGGTTCTCAATTTGAGAAACTCTTTTTCTAATTTTTGAATCGGTGTGGCAAAGTGATTGAGCACTTCCTCTTCGGTATTGAATATTAGGTCATTTTCTTTGTCGATAATGATCGTCTCTTCTTGCATGCTGGTCTCTTTCTTCTTGCTCACCCTTTCATGATACCCGCTTTATCAGGCCCAAGGCTATGACCATGACGGATAATGTCAAAGTGAGTCATTGCTGATTTCAAAAATACTCACAACTGTCTCAAGAAATGGACTTGCAAGCCAAGTGAATAATGTCTCAAAATGATATTAACCCAAATTCAATTTCAGGGATGACCCGATCGCAAGGAGGCGAAAGTGGTAGACTTGACGTACGAGTGCTTAGAGCAGATGGATAACTTGATCTTACAGTCCGCAAAGGGGGTCCATCTCCTCTTTGAAAAGTCTGAAATAGTCGCCGCCCTTAACGACAAAAATCGCCATAAGGATGAGCACGACATCGAAAAGCTTAAGAAGATCCAAGAGGTTCTTTACGAGTTCATAAGCTTAAGGAACTATTCCGAGAAAAGAGATTTCTTAAAGACCTTAAGAAAAGATGAACATTCTTTGTTGATCCGTGCTTATTTTAAAATTGTTGAGAACTCGATGCTCAACAAAGTTAAGATTCGCCACTGATTTTACATACCAACGAAAGTTTCTTCACCGTCCTCGATCTCTTCATCGGGCTCTGGAGCTGGTGTTGGCTCAGGGGCTTGCGATCGAGGTTCGCCAATCGTTAGACCGTTGAATGTGTTGCCGAAGCCAAAGTCACGCAGTTGACCTGCGGCCTCGGCTTCATCAAAAATTCCACCTCGGCGATAGTTCTCCGCATACTCTTTAAGCATGTCGCCGATCGCGGAGAGGTCAGAGTCCGAGACATCGGGAAGAGTGTAAGGCTTATGTTCTCGAAAACCAGAAGGTCCGATGTTGTCATCGCAATAGTCTCTAAGTTGGTTGTTACTGCTCGAACAATGGGGGTAGCCCATGCCATTTTCAAGTTGAGTGTGGCTGCTAAAAACTCCATTTTCATCACACAGCATGCGATCCAGAAGAGATTGGGCGGTGCCCCTGTTCATGGATTGGCTTCGGGAAAACCGAAAGCGTTGGCCGTGCTCGGCATAAAAACGCAGAGTCAGACAAATTTGATCATAATGACGTCTGAGCTCGGTGTCGCCAAAAGCACGTCCATTGACCTCGGCATCGGCGGCCGAAATCACAAACAAGGAGATAAAACTCAGTAAAAATAAAATCAAACGATTGCTCTTTTTCATAATAACTCCAGTGACTTACAGGTCATACTTCATGGTGTTGCAGAGCTTATGCCTGGGCTCCCTTGTTACCGATGAGTTGAGAGTTCGGCAGGACCGGATCAACAAAAATAAACAGTCAGCTGTCAAAAATATAGAGGATTTTCTGGGCCGTGAGATTTCAGACACTGCACTCAATGCAAGGGCCTTTTCTGCCGATAGAGAAACCATGAAATGGTGGATGCTTTTATTTTTTATACCCCAGACCCTGTCGGCCGAGTATCGGGTTTTTGAGTTGAAAATCATCAATGAAAAAACTCAGAAAGAGCGCACTGTCTACTCGACCTTGGACTGGCTTCAGTATCCTGAATATCATCATTTAAGTCGCGACGAGCGCATCGAATTAGTGGATCATTGGATGTGCTGGAAGCGTTCCTACGGAATGTTCAAGCCCCTGTGCAAAAGGCCGGTGACAGCTGACACACTAAAGGCCGAAATTGAAGGGCCCTAGCGGCTGTTCACCCCTTTCCCGTGTTATTCTAAGAGAGATTGAAGACCTGTGAATCCATGAAGGATTGCAGTCAAAACCTAGGAAGGGTTGATCAGTGGCTTCAGAGTATAATATTAAAAAAGCCAATCACCGCCAGCAAATGGAAATGCTGGACCGGGCGCAACAGCACCAAGTGCGAACCAAAAAGGACCGTCACAAACAAGCGATGTCGGAGTTGCGCAGTCGTCATCAAGTGGAAAAGCAAGAAGTTCAGCACAATCAAAAAAATCAGTTAGAATCTTTAAAGCAAAAAAATGACACTTTTGTGCAGCAGGAGCGCTTAAGCCACCAAGCTCGGCTTGATAAACAGCAGCTTCAGGCGCAAAAAGATTATCAGCAAGCCGCGGCCGAGAAGGCCCGAGAGAATGCTCGTTTACGTCAGCAGGCTCAACTAGAAAAAGACCGTCAAATAGCTGTTCGCGAACAGGCTCGTGAAGCCACCATGCAAAAAAAGCAGATCACTGCCAAGCAATTGGAAGAGATGGATCAAGAGTCACGCTTTCGTTTGCAGCAAAAGCAAGCTCAACTGCAAGAGCGTGAACAATCCCTACAAAAGGCTCACAACAATGAGGTTCAGGAGATCGAGCAAGCCGGGCAACAGAAGATAAAAGATCGTCGTCACAAATATCAAAAGGCCGAGCGTCAACAAGTCGAAGAGCACCAGCAAACTCTAAGGCGCCACCAAGACAAATTCGAAGGTGTGAAAAAGCGGCAACACAATCACTATCACGAGAAGCTTGATAAAGATGAAGAGTTCTTTCAGAAACAGATAGCCCAACAGCGCAACGAATATACAAAAAAGTATCAAGAGAATGAAAAGTTCAATGCCGCCAGCTACGAAAATCAAGACAATCGATTGGCGGAAGAGATGTTCAAACTCAAGCGGGAATTTATCTCAACGGCGCATTTTTATGAAGATCGCAAACAGGATCCATTTTATTCTTTAGTGGATTTTGGTGCCGACATGAAAGAGGGGGAGGCCTTCTACGAAATCACAGCCCATATCCCTGAGCATGAAATGGACAACGTTCGCGTTCATATCCAACCCAACAAAGTCTCTTTGCACGCGACTCGCGAGCACGAGCAAGAGTTCGAGCGTGAAAATGAAAAGATAGGTTCCAACATCGCCCAGACAATTCGCCAAGAGTTTAAAATGGAAAAACCCGCCGAGTACGAAAAAGCCGTTAAAACTTACAAAGACGGTGTACTGACTATTGTTGTCCCCAAAAAGGGATACTATCAATTCGGAAATAGCTAAGAAAAAAACGCTCCTTTGAAGTAACATAATGTTTGGTGCTGGCGACGATCTGTCGCATTTCTGCTGTGTAAGAATCTAAACTTGCCAAGCCTAAAAGCATTAATAAGAATGAAGACACTGACATAAAGGGGGTCCCGTGAAACAAATTATCATCATGGCTATTTTTCTAATGTCTTCAAGTTGGGGCTTTACAGCGTCGATTGAAGTTTTGAAACAAGAGATCACAATGGTGGCCAAAGCCAACACCAGTGCCGTTCAGAACCAAAAGCAGGTGCGAGCCGAGCTTGACGGACTGATCACTCAGTTGACCGCCAACCAGCCTCTGGTGACGGTCGAAGATTGGGTTCAGTACGCTCCTGGAAGCTGGCGCCAAATATGGTCGGACGAGGCTGACAACTCACCGCAAGGCGCGCCACCACAGAACCTCGAGAAGATTTTTCAGTTTGTTTCTCCAGAGGGGCGAGCCGTCAACTTCGGAGAGCGCACATTGGGTAACGGAGAGAAAGTCACTTTCGCCCTTGAAGCGCGCGGCAATGTTCAAGGAAATACTCAGAACACAAAAATTTTAAAAGCTTTCTCTCGTTCTCAAGGTTTGGTCAGTGGCGAGTTTTTGGGTCTGATGGCCGAAGATATTCTGTCAGGGACTTTGCAAGAGTTCCAACCTTTGGCGGCCCAGCCTTTTCCGAAAGGGCCGATCAATGCTGAAAGTGACCTGACACTTCTGTTTTTGGATGATGATCTGAAGATAGGAACGGCACCCAATGTGTTTTCTGGCGAGACTGAACTTTTTATCCTTGAGCGCGTTGTTTCGGTCCCCTAGGGAAGTTCGATAAACTCGTCTTCATTGATGACCGGATCAAACGTCCTTTGCTGCCAACGCTTTTTAGCGGCTTCAATCTTGCCAGCATCATGACTGACAAAATTCCACCAAATATGACGGCCTTCTGGGAACGGTTGGCCGCCAAGAATCATAAACGTGCAGGCCGACGGACAACGAAATTGCAAATCGGCTCCTGTGTTAAAAACCACCATATCGAATTTCTGGTAAGTGGTGTCGCCCACTTCAACTTCGCCTTCAACAATGTACACGGCACCTTCTTCGTTCTCGCCGATGGGGAAGGTCACGTCTGCAAGTCCTTCGGTTTCACCTCGTAAGTAAAAAAGTGGAGAATAGACGGGGAGTGGCGACACACTTCCTAAGGCTTGGCCTGCAATTAATCTCAACTGGCAACCTTGATGATCAATAAGCGGAAGGTCTGATTCTTTTTGGTGAACAAAGCTTGGCGCCACATCTTCGGATTGCGTGGGAAGGGCCACCCAAACCTGCAATCCCTCTAGGGTGTGGGGCTGAAGGTTTTGTGGCGAGCGTTCGCTATGGGCGATGCCAGAGCCCGCAGTCATCCAATTGACCTCGCCGGGGCGAATAACAAGTTCGTTTCCAAGTGAATCCCGATGCACGATTTCGCCAGAAAATAGATAAGTGATTGTGGAAAGGCCAATATGGGGGTGAGCCCGCACGGTCAGATTATTTTTGGAACTGATCTCAGCTGGGCCCATGTGGTCCCAAAAAATAAACGGGCCGACCATCCGTAGACCGGCTTGGGGAAGGCTGCGGTGGACAATAAAGGTCTCATCCAGACTGGTTTTCTTGGCTTGTAAAACTCTTTTCACTGAATGGTCCATTGAGATCTCCTTGGGGTCAGTCTAGCAGCTCCGACAACAAACTTCATATTAAGTTTCTGTTGCAGTAGGCTAGGAGTGCCGCCAGTGGACCTATTGCCGTCGAGGCGTTAGACTGTGCCACGATGTTGAATCTAAGCTTAGTGTTAATACTGAATTTTTTAATCATGCCACAAGCCGCTGAAGAGAGTGAGCGACGGATCTTAATCCTCGGTGATTCGTTGACGGCGGGCTATGGAGTCGAAAAATCGGAGGCCTTTCCGGCGCAATTAGAA
Organism: Bdellovibrionales bacterium; assembly: GCA_964230555.1. Classification (GTDB taxonomy): domain Bacteria; phylum Bdellovibrionota; class Bdellovibrionia; order Bdellovibrionales; family JAGQZY01; genus JAGQZY01. The sequence continues at coordinate 4,113 of CAXRIX010000028.1, read as the reverse complement.
AATAAGATTAAAAAGCAGTATCCGAACACAGTGGTCGTGAATGCTGGGTCAAGCGGCTCCACGTCCGCCAGTGGTTTAAGTCGTCTGCGTTGGCATATGAAAAAAAAGCCGTTTCTTCTGATTTTAGCTCTAGGTGCCAATGATGGCTTGCGAGGCACACCTCTTGAGGCCACCCGTAAAAATTTAAGTGAAACCATTGATTTGGCTAAAAATAACGGCATTAAAGTTTATATCGCAGGAATGAAACTGCCGAAGAATTACGGAGAGTCTTATCGCCAGGGATTCGAAAAAATCTTCTCCGATCTGGTAAAAGATAAAAATATTAAATCGATTCCGTTTTTATTAAAAGGGGTGGCAGCCAATCCCAAACTCAACTTGTCCGATGGTATTCATCCCAATCAAAAAGGTCATAAAATTATTGCTGAAACTGTGTACGCCCAGATCAAGGATGAATTGTGATAATTGACGTCAAAGACCTGCGAAAAAGTTTTTATCAAGGACAACGGCAGATTGAAGCCCTTAAAGGCATTAGCTTTCGAGTGCCAAGCAACGAAAGCCTAGCGGTGGTAGGGCCGTCAGGAAGTGGAAAATCAACACTGATGTCCTTACTGGCCGGTCTCGACACAGTGACCGACGGAGAGATTTTTTTTGATCAAACCGGCATTCACCAAATGCGAGAAAAACAGCTCAATACGTTTAGAGCTAAAAATATCGGAATTGTCTTCCAACAGTTTCATCTCATGCCACATCTATCGGCTCTTGAAAACGTGGCTCTGCCTTTGGATATTCTGGGTCGTGATCACTCGCAAGATCAAGCTCAAGAGATGCTTGAACGGGTGGGCCTGGGTGAGCGAGTCACTCATCGTCCTCATCAATTGAGTGGGGGCGAATGTCAGAGGGTGGCCATTGCCAGAGCCTCGGTGACGCGTCCGAAAGTTTTGTTGGCTGATGAACCCAGCGGAAACTTAGACACGGCGACAGGACGGAAGGTTATGGATCTTTTGTTCCAATTGGTGGCTGACCAAGGTGTGACCTTGTTATTGATTACCCACGACGAGGCCTTGGCACAGAGATGTCAAAAGCAAATTCATTTGGTGGGTGGACAGTTGCAATGAAGTGGTTGCGCTATGTGTTTCGCGAACTGTTTAACAATCGTCGGTTTTCGTTTCTTTTTGTTCTGAATTTATCAATGGGGTTGACCGGTTTTGTCGCCTTGGATGGATTTAAGGTTTCATTGGACCACACCATCAGAGGCCGATCCAAAGCCGTTCTGGGTGGGGATTTTGGGATTTCAGCACGCCGCCCTCTTGCCGACGATGAGCGCGCGGTGGTCGAGGGAACCTTTGCCGGTGATTACCAAAGTTCGGCCATGGTGGAAATGTTTTCGATGATAGCCAATAAAGAGCGGCGATCTCGATTGGTACAAATTAAAGCCATCGAAGACAACTATCCGTTTTATGGTGATGTGGTCTTGCGAGAGCAGGGCGCCTTGAGTCCGAAGCTTCACGACAAACTGAAAACAGAACCACGAGCTTGGATTTATCCTGAACTTTTGCGGCAACTGGATGTCAAGGTGGGAGACAAACTTCACATCGGTGAAATCCAGTTTGTGGTCGACGATGTGGTGGAAGAGGATGCGGCCGCAGGCCTCTCAACCAATATGGCGCCGCGAATCTATATTAACAAAAGCAACCTTCAAAAAACCGGATTGATGAAAAAGGGATCCATCGCCTGGCATTCGGTGATCTACAAGCTTCCCGGCAGAGACAGTGAAGAGCTGGACCAGTATCGCGACACCGTTTTCAAAATTTTAGATTCTCCAGAGGTTCGTGTTTACACCCATGAAAATGTCAGCCAACAGATGACGGCCCTGATCACTCGTCTCAATGACTTCCTAGGACTGTCTTCGCTGGTCGCCCTCTTTTTGGCGGCGGTGGGCTCGGCTTTTCTTTTCCGCTCCTACTTTCAGAAACGCCTGAAACAAATGGCCACGTTACTGTGTCTTGGTGCCAGCCGCCGGTTGGCTTTTAGTTATTACGTCATTCAAATTGTCAGTCTCGGTTTTGTGAGTTCTTTGATTGCCATTGTTTTGGGGTATTTGATTGTGCCGGGCCTCGGGGCACTGACCCAAGATTTGCTGCCTTTCCAAGTGGAATTTCAATTGTCACCTTGGACATTGGCGGTGGGGGTTGCCGTCGGCACACTCGGAAGTCTGGCTATTTGTTTACCGTTGTTGGCAACCATAAAAGATCTTCGTCCGTCGCTTCTATTGGTTGCCGACAACAGCGCCAATCAACATGTCAGCCTGTGGGTCGTGCTTGCCAGTTTGCCTCTATTCACATTGTTTTGGTGGATGGCGGTTTGGCTTTCCCACTCTTATAAAATTGGTAGCTTGTTTTCGGTTATCTTTTTGGCCGCCGGCCTGCTGCTTGGCGGTGGGGCTGTTTTATTGTTTCGATTTTTAGAAAAAGCCAAGAAATGGAATTCATTGAGTTTGCGTTGGGCGTTGCGAGATTTATCAAGAAAGCGCCTGACCACTTTGGCCGGCTTCGTTGCCATCGGCCTTGGAGCCTTGTTGCTTAATATTATCCCGCAGCTGCAGAAATCTTTGCAGTCGGAGCTGCAGCAACCGCAGCAGTCTAAGCTTCCCAGTCTTTTTATGTTTGATATTCAAGAAGAGCAGCTAAAAGAATTTAATGCCACCTTGGAGAAAGAAGATGTTGAGGTGGATTTTATTTCGCCAATGATTCGGGCTCGATTGGTTAAAGTCAATGACCAGGGTTTCGATAAGGGCCAAGGGCTCTCCGAGCAGTTCACTCGTGAAGAAGAACGTGAGATGCGCTTTCGCAATCGAGGATTCAATTTAAGCTACCGCGCCGAGCTTAGCGAAGCTGAAAGTCTTGTTGCCGGACGCCCTTTTTCTGGGACTTTCAAGGAGGGGAGTGAGGCCTTACCTGAGATTTCAGTGGAGAAACGATTTGCTGAACGCCTGGGGCTCAAAATTGGCGATGTCCTTGAGTTTGAAATTGAGAGCATTCCCATCACCGGAAAGATTGTAAACTTACGGTCGATCCGATGGACATCGTTTCGGCCTAACTTTTTTGTGCAATTTCAACCAGGAGTTTTAGAGCTTGCGCCAAAAACCTATGTTGCCACATTGCCTCATGTCGGTTTGGAAAAAAAGCATCAGTTACAAGATCAGTTGGTGCAAAACTTGCCAAATGTATCGATGGTGGATGTGTCCCGCATCGTTGAACGCATCAGCGGCATCATGGTGCAGATGTCGTGGGCTCTCGCCTTTATGTCGTTACTTTGTTTGATGGCCGGTTTTATTGTTATTTATTCCATCGCCAATCACCAAGCCACCTCACAGACATGGGAGGTTGGCTTGCTGAAAGCGCTTGGGGCCCCGTTTCCGGCTATTAAAAATCAGTTCTTCTGGCAATTTGGCCTATTAAGTTTTACCGCCCTTAGCTTTGGTGCTGTTGTCAGCTTGGCTGTCAGTTATTACCTTTCCACCCTTTTATTTGAAAGTTTGTGGGTTTTTGATTGGAAAACGCCATTGCTGACAGTGGTGCTCGGGACATTGGTCACTTTACTTGTCACTCACTTGGCCACTCGCGGCTTTTTAGGCCGGAGCACCCAGCAGCTTTTTTCTGAGCCAATTTGAATTAGATAAAACCTAATCAAAAACGAAATAATAATCAATTTTTCTTAATCAAAAAAATCAGAGATAATGAAAGTATCAAATCAAGGGTTTGTTGTACCTTAGCACTCAAACTCGATTAACAAATTAAAAGGAGGATTCATTGAAAAATACAAGTACCGCAGAAAAACATAACTTACGTGAATTGGCGAACGAGATTCAATCACCCGCTCAAGGTGAAAAGAAAGCTCAAGAGAAATTGGATATCGCCACCATGAGTCTTGATGAAGGACTCAACGCGGTCTTGGCAGATGAGTATGCTCTTTTTACTAAGACCCTTAACTATCATTGGAACGTGACGGGACCTCGGTTTCGAAGCGTTCATGAGTTCTTAGAGGAACAGTACCGAGACCTCTTAGAGATGATTGACGATGTGGCCGAAAGGGTGCGCGAGATCGGCAGCCAGC
>CAXRIX010000027.1:0-30074 GCA_964230555.1 Bdellovibrionales bacterium | reverse complement strand
CTACGACTCATTATGAACCTTTCGCGCTGGATTTTCTAAATACTACAACTTTATCGACAAGTCCGAACTCCATCGCCTGTTGGGCCGTCATGTAGTTATCGCGATCCATGGCGCGATCGAGAGTTTCGAAGTCTTGTCCGGTATGAGATTCATAAATTCGAGTTAAACGCTCTTTCGTGCGCATTAAATTTTTGGCCTGAATTTCAATATCACTGGCCTGTCCAGCCAAACCACCGCTTATTAAAGGCTGGTGAATCATAACTTGAGCATTCGGCAATACAAAACGCTTCCCTTTGGTTCCTGCTGTTAGTAGCAAAGATCCCATGCTGGCGGCCATACCTATACAAGTTGTCGACACATCACACTTTACGAATTGCATAATGTCATAAATGCCCAATCCATCCCAAACACTTCCACCCGGCGAATTGATATACAACTGGATATCTTTATCTGGATTATCGGCCTCTAAGAACAGCATTTGGGCGATAACGTTGTTTGCGACAGCAGAGTTAATTGGAGTTCCAATAAGTATGATCCGGTCCTTCAAAAGACGAGAATAAATATCATAACTACGCTCCCCACGGGGTGTTTGCTCGATGACGACTGGAACTAGATTACTCATGATACTCCTTTGGCAATGGGCCATACTTTACTATGTGTCCATTTTTGGTTTTGACAAGCTTCTCTTCGGGCTTTTTTGCCTTTCACTTAACAGAAAATCTCTTCTCTTGATACTCGACCTATGGTACCCAATTAACGCACACTATAATTAACGCTCCCCCGACTTTTGTCCGGGCTCAGAGCGTGTCATATTTCTCGGATTAAAGTTCAGGAGAGGATTAAAATGAAGTTCAGTTTAAACGGAAAATCGGTTTCAGCCAATCAGGTTTGTTTTTATGAAAAGAAAGCTAAGAAGTTAAAATTCTGCGCTTGCTCCCATCCAGCCACTCAGTCTGATGTGGAAAAGCAATTTAAAGACGAAACCCTGTCAGCCGCTTCGGGAGAGATGGTTTTTTATAGAAATTCCGATGAAGGCCATAAGCTCTTTGTTGGACTGGGTGACAAAAAACTGAACGAAGAGGACATTCGTGACCTGGCCGGAAAGATTTACAAGAAACTGAAGTCTGAAAAAGTTTATGACTTCACCCTTTCTTTAGAGTCTTTGCCATTAAGTGATAAAGCCAAAGCCGTAGCGGCTTTTACTGAAGCTTTTGTTATGACCTCTTACTCTTTTGATACCTTCAAAAAAGCGCCAGAAAAGCCCCAGCCTGAATTTGCAATTTTTTATACAACTAAAAAATTAAATGCCGGCATCAAGAAAGCTGTGGAAGAGGCCCAAATCGTCGCCGAAGGCGTGAACTTTGCCCGTTGGTTGGGAGACTGTCCCGGTAACTTTATGACACCGACCCAGTTGGCCGAGGAAGCAAAAAATGCAGCCAAAGGCACGAAAATGAAGGTCACAGCTTGGAACAAAGCACGCATCGAAAAAGAAAAAATGGACTCTCTGATTGGTGTTTCTAACGGAAGTGATCAGGAACCTCGATTCATCATCATGGAATACAAAGGGGCGGCCGCCTCTAAAAAGCCAGTTTGCTTTGTCGGCAAAGGTCTGACCTTTGACGCTGGTGGAATCAGTTTAAAACCTTCCGCCGGTATGGAAGAGATGAAATACGATATGCAAGGTGGAGCCGCCGTGATTGGCGCCATGAAAACCATCGCCGCCCTCAAACTTAAGGTGAATGTCACCGCCTACGTTCCTGCCAGTGAAAACATGCCCGGCCCATCGGCCAACAAACCTGGAGATATCCGCAAAGCTCGCAACGGCAAAACCATTGAGGTCAATAACACCGATGCCGAAGGTCGATTGATTTTAGCGGATGCCCTTTCTTATGCCAGTGAACAAAAGCCGGCCTGGATTTGTGATGCCGCCACTTTGACCGGTGCCATGGTGATCGCTCTTGGGAACATTCACACCGGTTTTTATACCCGCAACAAAAAAATGTCGGACCTAGTTAAAAAAGCCGCTGAGCAAACCGGTGAAGAAGTATGGCCCATGCCTTTATGTGATCATCACAGCAACGACATGAAAGGCACTTACGCTGACCTCACAAACTTGGCACCCTCGCGCGGAGCTGGCAGCGCAACAGCCGCAGCCTTTCTAGAAAACTTTGTCGAAAAAGACATCCCATGGACCCACTTTGATGTCGCCGGCACCGGCTGGCACGTCGGTGGCCGCCTCTCTTATGCACCAGCAAAAGGGGCCTCCGGTGTCATGGTTCGAACTTTTGTGCAACTGGCACGGAACCACAAATAAATGTGGGACCGCGCCCTACTGGGGCTGATGGCTTTTTATTATGTGTATATCTTGGCGATCGGTTTACTGATGTTCACCGTTCGCTTTAAGGCCGTTAAAAATAAACGAATGCGGGGACGTTATTTCAAAGCCTATCAAGGTGAAGTTCCCGATGATATTGTGGTCTACGGCAATCACTACAACAATCAATTTCAACTGCCGCTTCTGTTTATGATTACCTGTGCTGTTACCTTGCACTTTCGCGCCGCTACAACCTTGTTCTTTGCCCTGGCCTGTCTTTTTGTTGGTAGCCGCCTAGTACACAGCTGGGTTCATTTAAAATCGAATGTTGTTTTAAGACGAGCCGCTGTCTTTTTCTTTGGGGCTTTTTGCGTTCTAGGGATGTGGCTTTCAACCCTCTTGCAGGTCTTTGCCATTTAATTTCTTTTGACGATGAGATCGACTCCCAGACGTCCTTTGATGTAAGTCAGTGGACGCAAATCGCCTTTGTAAGTATCTTGCCAAGTGTCTTTGGGCACGCGTCTTTCCACCAGAAAAGATTGGTCCAAAGCCTCTTCACAAAGGATTTGGAAGCGATAACTGATACCACTTTGTACCTTCACTCGCGATTTATCGATGACCTCACCAGAACACAGTCGCTCCCCACCGGGGGCAAAATTGATATTGATATACATAAAAAGAAAGCAGTAAACAGCCAGCGCAGGAATCACGAAAACATAGAATCGGAACATCGCTCGGGCGCTGCTTCTTTGCTGCATTTTCTCGATTTTCAGACGAGATAAAAGGTAGGCGATCGGAAGAAACACGGGAGCCGCTATATAAAGACCATTAATAAGCAGGTCGACATCAGAAAAGGGTTGATAGGGGAAACCTAAAAACTGCATTACAATCACTGAAAGACAGGTGTAAATATAAGTGTTCAATAGAGTGATTGAATAAAGCGCACCCTTGGCCATCCAAGAGCTGGACTTTTTGGTCTCACCCATCATCGCAAGGCTTGTGCCTCTTTGCTGATTGCTAACAATCCAAGCTTGGCCACCCAACCGTAAACATTTTCTAAAGGACAGCCTTCTGCTCCCACTTTCAAATCACTAAGACAAAGTCGTTTGTAAACGGCCCCTGGGCTGTTAAGACTTTCATTGGACGCCTTCTTGTTATGAGTGCGTAAAAAGCCACCGGCTAAATCTGGCCCCAACATGTAAAGGACTGGCTCGGCGGTGGCACCTTCCTCGGTCAGCACCGTTGGCACGCCTTCTTGAACAATCACTTCGGTGAAACCCCCACCACCCTTGGCGGCTTTCATTTTCTTTTTTGATTTATAATTCCAAGAACGAACATCGTCCCCACTATTGGTGCTAACAACCCCTAAACCATAGGTACCAGAATTGTTTTTCAAGAAAACGGTGGGCTCTTCATCAACATTGTGTTCTTGATATTTAGCCTTCATATCAGCCAGCACCTGATCCACCTCTTGCGCCAACTGATCACGGCTTGCCTCATCACCCACATCAAAGTTTTTAAAATGGCGTGTGGTGACCTGAAACAACCAAGGATCTTCATCAAGGAATTGGGCAAACTCACCGGCGACTTGATTATAGTGCTGAAAGTAATTGTGTTTTTTACGCTGAAACCAACCCAGATCTCTTAGCGGAGTCATCAGCGTGTTTGAAAAATCGATATTGTCATAGGAGTTTGAAAAATCGTTATTAGAAATTACCAAATCAGGCTTTCCACTTCGAGTCATCAGCTGCCCGGCTTCTGAATACACTTTTTCAACATGAACCGTTTTCCCCGAAAATGACTCCAACTCAACGCTACCAGAGATTTCATCGGACAGCATTCCAACCTCAACAGAAAAGCCTGATTCAGCAACAAGACTACTGAGAGCGATAACATTTTCCCAGTAATACTTGTTTTTCAAATGATCCTCAGCCAGCAAAAGAATTTTTTTAACTTCTGGGTAGTGATCTTTCATAAAGCTTTCGATGAGCTCAGGGGCGGAGTCTTTATCCATTTGGCAAATATTATTAAAACCGGCCGGAAAGATGTTACCGTCGATATTGCCAATCTTGAAGCCAGCATCTCGAATATCGAAACTGGCGTAAAACGGAACGTAGTGATCAGTCAATTGGTCGTCGTACCACTTTTGGAGTTGATCACATCTCTCTAAAATCTTTGAATGCAGTCTTTCTTTCATATCTGAGTTATACAATCTCAGATTGTAGTTGAATATACATTTTTGTAGCGCCGCAAATAAAGACTGGTAAAAGTATAAAAAATGAGCCCGGCAATAGGCCGGTGGCGAGAATCGCTAGGCTGAGGCCGAAAAAGTTCCAAAAATTTTGCCTGAAAAAGGCGAATCGCTCTCTGAGCTTTAAAAAATCCACCTCAAAGGCGTAATCGGCACAATCAAAGGCCACAGTGAGAGTCAAAATAAGAGGTGCTAGAAAGTTTACAACCGGCACAAAGGTGAGCAGAAAACAGAAAATTCCAATCATGAGAAACAAGGCGGCTTTAAGAATTCCAATGAAAAACATTCCAATTATAAGGCGAAAATCACTGCGAGGCTTTTTGTCGGGTAATTCTACTTTAAAAATATTCTCCACCATTAAGGCGTAAAATGGTCCTGCAAAAATAATGATACAGAGGTACCCAGCTAAGAAATTAAGTAAAGAAACCAAAATCCAACCCACGATAATAAGAAAAACATCTAGTATTGATTTTAATAAATCCCAATTTTGCAGAAAAGTGGAACTCTCTGTCCATGACCCCACCCAAGTATTAAGATACTCGGAGGCCGCGAAGTAGCCCAATCCGACAATTAGAAAGCCGATCAAAAACGGTATTATCGAATAAACTATATTTTTGGGACTCGACAAAATAATTCGAAATCCTTGCAGAGGGCACAAAAAGCCTTCGATTGTTTTAGAAATCATAGATTAGGATCTTTACCTATTTCACCCTTTGCGGGCAATTCTTGTTTTTCGCCTTCAGACTCGGGAGGTGATGGTTTTTTCTGACTGGCTTGCTCTTTATTTATTTTGACAGGCTCTTGCTCCTCTTCAACATAACGGGCCAAGCGCTTGTTTTTTATTTTCTGGCTGCGAATGGTCTCAGGTCCGACACTCAGGCCGAGGGCAAACTTTTCGATGCGGTCAATCCAAGCTTGGGTGGTGTCCATAATAGCCTTTGAACGAAGGTTAACATCGCTCATTGGAAATTCTTCAGCTCGCAACAAGTACATAAGATCATAGAGAGAAGACGCCATAACAAGCTGCTGTCGATGCTGGTGCTTTTTCCTAGCCAGTGGATCGTGATCAAAACCTTTCGGCTGAAACTCTAACACCTGCCCCCAGGCTTGATCGTACAAAGCTTTCAGTCGGCTGACTGACTTTTCCGACCAAGTGCTGTCGGATGCTTCAGCCGAAGCCAAAAAGTATTTTTGCCCGACCTCTAATTTTTTTATGAGGTCTGTGAAGCTCTCCTTGTTCTGGTCATAAGTGGCCAATCCCAAATAATAAAGAGCTTTACTGATTTCGCTCTTGTTGGCCCGGAACTTTTGGTTTCGAACCATGTCTTTAAAATTCTGCCGCGCCTCACGGTGAAAGATCAGCGCTTCTTTCATGCGCCCCTGCGAGGCATAGGTGGCGGCCAAGCGCGCTGGAATTTCAACTTGTCCGGTTAAAACATCGAAATACTCTCGACGCTTCATCAGATCAATCAAAGTGACCAACAGACGATCCCTAGCGTCGGTTTTTTCATATACAAACGACAGGTTATAAAGAGCCTTAGCCTCAACTCGGCTTTCATATTGTGAGCCATGTTGGATTGCCGAACGGTAAAACTTTATTGCGTTTCCATAGTCTTCATCCAGCTCAAACAAAAATCCTTTTAAAAAATAGGCGTGCCCGTACCAATGGATGTTTTCCGCTTTATTTAAATAGTCGCCTATTTTCAAACGAGCATCGGCGGTTTTTCTTTTGACAATGAGATCATGCACCGCCTCAAGCTCGGGAGGGTAATCGAGAGGCGACTTGGTGACGGGCTCTGGAGTCGAGGTGCAGTTCGCCAATAGACAAAAAATCACAGTGAGTAACAATGATATTATCTTTGAACTCACAAAACCTCCCAATGAGCGTTCACTTTTTCTGAAAAACTCAATACATCTTCCAAGGTCTCCATCGGCTGATGCAGTTCTGGAAGCCTTACAAACTGGGCATCAGAATTGACCTGTTTTGAGCGAAAATCTTTTAGGATCTCTTCACTGCGTTGTTTCTGAACCCTGTAATAATCATATAAGGTCTTTTCTCTGCCGTCTTCGGGCAATGCAACCTCTTCACTAAAGTCGAGGCCTACCGGAAAGGCTCGGTTGAGTACGAAGCTATCGACTTTGAATTTATTATCTGAAATCTCTTTGTTTAAAAAAAGAGCGTCCTGTATCTTGTCTCGCGCTGGCGGAAAAACCAATTGCAACGAAGTGTCTGAGCTTTGCATCTGTGAGATAAATCCTTGCGAGGTTTGATCAATCTGTGATTTGACGTCGCCAACTAAACGGAAGAAATGATCCATTTCACTGACAAAATCGTCTCCCACCATGGTTTTCAAAAACTTTTCTGCGACTTGCATGCCTTTTTCTTGCACCCAGCTGAGCCAACCTTTTTTGTCCGACACAACCGTGGCTGAGAAAAAACGCTGCAAACGCGCTGGCGACTCAAAAAAATCGACGACCTGGTGACAGGGTGGAGTGTCCAAAACAACAAAATCATACTGACCACTGGAGATAATTTTCTCGGTTTTGTAAAGGGCGGCGAAATTGTGAGTCTCACGAAGATTTTGTGAGACCTGGCGATAAATTCCGTTGTTTTGAATTTTCTCGAAAAATTCGGCCTTCATATTCTCCTGCACAAAGCCTTGAAAAACCTCACTGGGCTCTATGTAAAAGACATCAACAGGTTTTTCCACCGAACTCCACCGAACCGATTTGGATTGATTCTCCGAGGCCTGCAGCCCTAGCAAGCTGGAGAGCCGGCGCGAAGGATCAACAGTGATCGCCGCCACCCGTCGCCCCATCTTTGCGGCCTGAATAGCCACCACCAAAGACAGGGAGGTCTTCCCTACTCCACCGGTTCCCACAAAGGTCAGTAGTTTTTTATTATGAATCAAAGTCTCTAAAGGGGTCGTAAAACCTCCCCTCTGTCTTGGCAGATAAAATCTTTGAAGGACTCGGTGAAAAGGTTAAGTTGAAAGCCCTTCGGCCACAGTTCTTGGGCGCGTCGGCCTTGTTTTTGCTCTTCTTGCATCTTCCTCTGTAAAAAATGACTCCAAGTGGTTGAGGTCTTCGCAGGCTCGGACACATTCAATGCTTTATTCATAACGATTCGAATTTGTTCACCATAGTCGTCTTTAAATTCGGTCAATGTATCGGCCAGTTCATCCATCGGTAATTCTTCGTACAAGCTGACGAAAAAAAACTGCGTGCACTCGGGGTTTTTTAAGACTTTGTCGATCCCCATGCTTTGACTGTGCAACGGACCACGCGCCACACTTTTCCCAAGCGTGACGGGAGCATTAATCAATGACAGGAAGCTTCCGGTGCTGGGGGCGTCGACAACAATATGATCGTAGTTAAAGGCCGGTCCATGTTTGCGAATCCGGCTGGTTAATTTTCCCAATATTGATAAATCATTGAGCCCCGGAGCCACGTTCACCAAAGTTTTAAGAAGGGCTGAATCAAAAAATTTCTGAGTCACACTCTCCAACCGGGTAAAAGAACTCACATACTCAACCAGACAATCCCGCCCCTGAAGACGACACCAGTCAAACCCAAAGCCGCTGGCTTGGGGCTGATATTGAGGCTTTTTTTCACTCTGCAGAAGCGCTTGAACCGAACTTTGCTCTGCCAGTTCAACCAATAGGACGCTTCGGCCTCTCTGAGAGAGGTCTCGGGCCAGAAGAGTGGCAACGGTGCTTTTACCGGTCCCACCTTTACCACTTACAAAAACAAGCTCTTTGGTTTCCATCAAAACATCTCTCTTTTAGCGGAATTTTTAAGGATTTTCCATAGCTTAGATATTCCTGAATTCCTTGATTTTAAGCACGTCTTACCCTATATTCCACTGAATTTTAACGGAGCGAGTTATATGAAAACAGAGATCGAGAATCTTTCGAATCTTGAACGAAAGATGAATGTGCAAATCCCAGCCGAAAAGGTTGATAATGAATTTATCAATGCTTTCAAATACTTACAAAAAAGCGTCGAGGTCAAAGGCTTCCGCAAAGGCAAGACACCGATCGCGACCATCCGCAGTCTTTATGCCGACAAGATCAAAGGCGATGTGGCTCAAAACTTAGTTCAGACCTTCTACTTTCAAGCTCTCAAAGAGCACGATTTGATGCCCGTAGGTATGCCCGATATCGATTTCCAAAACCCTGAAGAAGGCCAAGAGTTCTCGTTTACCGCTAAGTTTGAAGTCCAGCCAGAAATCGAACTGTCTCAAACCGAAAACCTTGAAGTTAAAAAAGAGAAGATCGAAATCACCGATGACCAAGTCGATAAGAATATTGAACAAATTTTAGAGAATCAGGCCAAGTTGGAAGACGTGGTGCTGATTCGCGATCTTAAAAACGGTGATTTTGCCGATATCGACTTTAAAGGATTTATCGATGGCGAGCCCTTAGAAAACGGGGCTGCGCAAGGGCATGTCCTTGAAATTGGGTCGGATTCCTTTATTCCTGGTTTTGAACAAGGCTTGATTGGCATGAAGCCCCAAGAATCCAAGTCGATCACCATCGCTTTCCCTGACGATTATCATGTCGAGCATTTAAAAGGAAAGCCGGTTACCTTTGAAGTCACCTTGAACAAAATCAAAGAAAAGAATAAGCCCGAGCTGAATGACGAATTCGTAAAATCATTAGGTGAGCAAAACACCGTTGAAGAGTTTAAAGCTCAACTGAAAAAAGACATCGTTGAAGGCGAAGAGAAAAGAGCCGAGTCGGAATTAAAGAACCGTGTCTTCAAAGCCTTGGTGGCTGCCAATCCGTTTGAAGTTCCTGAAACTCTTATTAAAGAACAACGTAGCGCATTGGTTGATGACTTTAAAAAGCGCATGCAAGGGCAAGGTATTGGCGCTGAAGAATTCGCCCAATACGAAGACAAATGGAATCAGGACTTTTCAGAAACAGCCGACTTTATGGTTCGCTCAGCTCTTTTAATTCAAAAGATCGCCAAAGAAAATGACCTGAATGCAAAGCCAGAAGATGTTGAAGCGAAGCTGCAAGAATTTGCTGATCAAACTGGATTGGACCTTTCCAAGGTGAAAGAGTTTTATCAACAAGGACAACAATCAGCGAATCTTGAATTCCAAGTCACCGAAGACAAAGTCTTTAAGCACTTACTGGATAAAGCCAAAGTGACAGAGGTTTCGGCTGAAGAGCTGGCTGAAGAAAACAAAGACGAAGAGCCCAGTTAAGATTTTTTGATTTTGAGATGAATTTGAATGCGCCCGCGGTCGATGAGTATGCGGGCGTTTTTATTATCATCCAAAACAACGTCACCGCGAGTGATCGTTTCATTGTTGTTTTCTCGAACCGCTAAACTGTATTGAAGATCCACAGTTTTGCCACCCACTGTAACCGGAAGAACCTCTAAATCGTACTCACGATTATTTTTTTGATCACTCATCAAAACCTTGGCTTTAACTCCTGAATTGGTGACAATTCGGGGCGAGGCCACTTTCTTTCCGGCAAAAAAGACTTTCGAATCAATTTCCAATTTATGTCCAATCGCAAATGCTGGCAGTCCAGCCATCATCGCAACCATTGTTAGGATTAATTTCATCATAGGACCTCCGCTCTAAAAGCCTACTACTGGGGCTTTGCTGGTCATAGACTTAATGAACGGAGTTACGACCTAGGTCCAGGGGGACTTTTAGATCCCCTTCATGACCTTGTAGGCTTTGAGATAATTGTAAGCTTGTAATACCTGAAAATCATTCAACAAATTTTCTTTGGTGGTTTCCGTGGCTTTTTTGTTGGATTTTTCCCACCAATTGAAAAGACTGCCTCCGCTGGACTCTTTCTTCTCTGGTTTGTTTTCGGAAATCAAGTGACCATCGATGTCAGCTTCTCGTTTTACCTTGCGGTTGATGATGGCTTTTTGAAAGGCCTCACTGTCGACTTCATCAATTTTTACATCAGGGGTGATACCTTCGGCTTGGATCGACACTCCACTGGGAGTGTAGTATCGAGCCACAGTCATTTTTAAGCCGGATCCATCACCCATTTTAACAACCGACTGCACTGATCCTTTTCCAAAACTCCGCTTACCCATGACCAGGGCTCTTTTGTTGTCTTTAAGTGCTCCGGCTACGATCTCACTGGCACTGGCTGAGTATTCGTTGATTAAAATAACAATTGGAAAATCCGTGTAAGAGTCCGACTCCGAGGCCGTGACCACTTTCTTTTCTTCTTTGTCTCGTCCAATGGTGCTGACGATCGTTCCTTTATCCAAAAAGAAATCACTTATCTTTATGGCTTGATCTAAAAGTCCGCCTGGATTACGTCGCAAATCCAAAATCAGACCTTTAATTTTTTGGTCTTTTTTAGCAGCCATCTGCTTTAATACTTTTTGAATATCTCGCGACGAATTTTCAATAAAACTGGTCAACCGAATATAATTATAACCATTCCCCAAATCGGTGTACTTGACTGACTTTATCTTGATGGTTCCACGCTTAATGGAATAGTCTTTCTTACCTTTGACTCCCTCTCTGGCGATTCCCAAAACAATCGTTGAGCCCAAATCACCTCGCATCATCTGAGCCGACTCAGCAAGGCTTAACCCTTTTGTTGAGTTTCCATCAATGCTGACAATTTTATCGCCTGATTGTAAGCCAGCCTCCCAGGCCGGAGTGTCTTCAATTGGAGAAATAATCGTCAAGATACCATCTTGAACCGTTATCTCAATTCCCAAACCTCCAAATTTCCCACTGGTTTCATTTTCAAATTCTTCATAAATATCCGGGGGGAGGAAGTTGGTATGAGGGTCAAGCTCTTGCAACATCCCCTTGATACCTCCATAAATCAGCTCTTTCGTGTCGACTTCTTCAACATAGTACTTTTGAACCAAGTTCAACACTTTTGCAAAAAGTTGTAAGTTTAAGTAGTGATCCTTAGATTTAGCAAAGGCCGACGAACTAAACTGTAAAGATCCTAAAATCAATACGGTCACAATTGCTGCGGAAGAGATAAAGCGTCGAGTAGAAATTTTCATAGTCACCTTCGTTATAAGTTTGCCAGATGGTCACTGGGTTTCTTCAGCCATGACTCTGGGTTTTGGGGTTGCGAAAAATGTCGGATTTCAAAATAAAGACCGGTGCCAAACTGCAGGTGATCAAAGCCGGTCGAACCAATCACCTCTCCTTGTTTTACTTCTTGATTCGATTTAACTGCTACCGAAGCAAGGTTGGCATAGGTGCTGTAGTAGCGACTTCCATGGTCGATCAAAACCACCTGCCCATATCCTTTGGCAGCACCAACGAAGCGAACACGTCCAGCAGAAACAGACTTGGCCTCTTGAGGGTTGCGAGTCCTATAGAAGTGGCCCTTGTGAACCAATTGAATTCGGTCGGGCAATAATCCCTTATTGAGACCATATTCATGGGCCAATGGGGCCTCTATAGGCTGTGGCAGTTGCCCCTTTTGATCAAAGAATCGTGATCCAAAAAGTAAATGCAAGTCTTTAAAAAATGAGTTCTGTAGGGCCTTCTTTCCCTGACCTTTAATTTTTTTAAGATTGATTTTCTCGGCCGCCAACTGTCTCTCTAAGTTTTTTAGAAATTTCTTTTTATTTTTTTGGTTGTTTTCGATCAATTGCTCTTTGCCTTTTAAAACCTTCTGCAGGTTGACAATTTTTAAAGCTGTCTTATTCAACTCGGCCTTTTGAGTCTTTAGAGAGCTTGTTAAGCGCACAAACTCGACCACTTTTTCACCCTGCTGTTCGTTAATGTAGCGGGCCGTTTCGTATGTGTTATCAAGATCGTTGAGGCTTTGAGCCGTCATGATTGTATAAATCCACGGCAAACCGCTGATTTGATCTGTGAAGGCCAAACGGTCGACGAGATCAGGAATCATTGCGCTTATCTTTCTTTCGGTATCGATTATTCTTTTTGAAACGTTGGCCAATTTACCATCAAGATTCAGCTTTTCTTCGTCGAGTTCAGATTTTTGTAAAACAAGCTTATTGGTCTCTTTTTCGATACTGTAGATTTCCGAGAGAACCTCTCGTTTGCGAGTTTCTAGGAGGCTCACATCCTTTTTTGCAGCATTGTATTTGGCCGCCAAATCAAAAACATCTTCCTCAGCGAAGGATAAGTAGGAGGTCAAAAATATGCCAATCAGAAGTAAAAGCCTCAACGTATAACCTCACTGACCAATAAAGCTTTTTTACGGCGAGGAAGGAGATTAAAGATAGTCATCACGGAGTACAGCGCCACTGAAAGAATGGCCAACAAGGCAATCAATAAGAATGTTCCTGGAGTGATAAAACTCAGTTGATTTTGAATTGATGCATCGATCATCGACACCGACGACGATTTGAACTGCAGATAAATACCGTAGTTAACGATGAGCGCACTGACAAAAGCAACACTCGCCAAAATGATCGTGTTCAGAATTTGTGGCAAATAAATGGTCGAATCATCGGCACCAACAAACTCCAGTATTTCTATTTCATCCCGGCGAGAAAAAAGGATTGTTTTGATAACACTAGAAGACACTATAACCGAGGCTATCAGGAAAGAAAAAATCAGAAACCAACCGATCCAGTTAATGGCAGAAAGGACGCCGATATAGCGCCTGAGCCAGGACTTGCCGTAACTGACATTTTTTATCGCCTCAAATCCTGTTTTTAACTGTGCCGCAAAGTCATCAAGAACCGTTCCTCCAGCGCTGTAAGCCATCGCCTGATTCAAATTTATTACAAAATAACTAGGAAAAAACTGTGACACCTCTTTGGCGTCAATCTTTTGGGAAGTCACTTTTGAAAAGCGTTTTTCAAAATTCTTTGCTGACTCTGATGAACTCACCTCCTGAAACGAGTTCACCATGGGATTGGCGTCCAATGATTTCATGATTTCATTTTTATCTTCGGCTTTAATGGCAGGATCGAGATAAACTGTTACTTGATTAACCTGACCCCACATTTCAAACATATTTTGCACATTTGTTAACGCCAAGGCGATAAAAAGCAATGCCGTATAGGACATCAAAAGTATTATAAAAGCTGAAAACTGCTCTACAAAATGCTGAGACCAGCTTCGCTTAATGGTGCAAAAAATTGACCACATGGCTGCTTCCCTCCATCTTCGTAGACCCTTCCGGATTCGATTTTAACGACTCGTTTATTTACTTCGTTTTTTACTAGTTCTTGATCGTGAGTCGCAATAATCATAGTCGTGCCATTCTGATTGGCCTCACGAAACAGTTGCATAATTTCACCACTTAACTTCCAATCAAGATTTCCAGTGGGCTCATCGGCGATGATAAGTTTTGGACTATGTACCATGGCTCGGGCAATTGCGACTCGCTGTTTCTCACCCCCTGATAAATGTTCAGGGTTCTCACTCATCTTTTTTGATAATCCAACCCGATTCAAAATGGATTCAACTTTTTCAAGGGTGTCCCATTTATTGAGCTTTAGTATTTGCAATGGAAGTGCGACATTCTCAAAAACTGTTCGATCATTTAGCAATCGAAAATCTTGAAACACGACGCCTATGGAGCGACGGAACAAGGCCATCTGTCGACTACTCAGTTGATTGATTTCAAAGTTATTAATTGTGACGGATCCAGAAGAAACTTTTTCGAAACCTGTCATTATTTTAAACAATGTTGTTTTTCCGGCACCACTGGGCCCCATTAAGAACAACATCTCGCCCTTCTGTACCTCTAGTTGAAGATTCTGAAGAACATGCTGATTGGCTACAAATGTTTTGTATACATGGGATAAAGAAATCATATCCCTTAATTTTAACGACAATCAGTCGATATGACCAGAAATGAGACGGTCTAGAATTTCCTGGTGTTGCTTTTCCAAAGCCATACGAATGGACTGGGTGGATGGAAACGGCGTTTTCAGGACTGTTTGATAGGGAACTTTGTAACTTTTTAGCACGGCACCCTGGCTAAAAATCTTGGTTACGATGAACGGATTGTCCCAACCCCAGTCTTCAGTCTGAATATGAAAATTTCTTTGTCCGATTGAAATGTCTGAGTTTAGTCCAGCTTCCATGGCTTTCATCATTCAATTTTTCTCATTTTGAAGCAAGTAGATTTTTTCAAGGTACCCCCAAAACGACCCGATAAGTGTTGTATCCGAGGTGCCATTTGAAGAGTCTCAATACCATTTCTACTTTGCTGCTATGGTTCGCATTGTTTCAGTTTGTTAGCAACTGCTCTAGCAGCAGCGGAGGAGGCTCAAGCAATTCCAGCTCACCCGCTCTTCCTTATTGCTCCACCACTACCAGTTACAGCAACCCCATAACAATCACAGGAACAGCGCGCTACGAATTTCGAACCAATGGAAATGGTGCGATTGGAACTCCCAATGCCATTCGTCACGCCGAGATAAGAGTGACGGATAGTAGTGGCTCGGTGATTCAGTGTGGAGAGACGGATAGCTTAGGTAATTTTTCTTTGAGTCTTCCGAATAATGATTCAACAGTGACAATCACAATCGCCTCCCGTGCCGACAATAACTTCTTAAAAGCGTATGTGATGAACAATCCCACGTCCAACGCGTTTTACGGAATCACTTCCTCGGTCACTTTGGATGGTTCTAAAAGTATCGGTACAATGACCGCCTCGGCCACAGGTAGCGTTATTCCCGGAGGCGCATTTCATATCCTTGATAAAATTATGGACGCCAACGACTTTCTCAGAAATGAAACCGCCAACTGTTCTGCGACTTTCAGTGATTGTCCTGAAATCACAGTGGCTCCGAAAGTCGACATTTTTTGGGCTAAGGGTGTCAATCCTGGCAGCTATTTTAATTTGCCTCCTTTAAGTTTCTATCTTCCCGATGCCAACCAACTTTATATTCTCGGTGGTACCGGTGGTGATGTCGACAACACCGACACCGATCACTTTGACACTTCGGTGATTTTGCACGAATACGCCCACGCTTTAGAAAACCTTCTTTCAGTGGCTGATTCGCCCGGCGGGATTCACAACGGAGATAACATTCTTGATCCTCGTCTGGCCTGGAGTGAAGGCTGGTCGAATTTCTTTCAGGCCGCCGTAACCGGCAATCCCGTTTACCGCGACACTTTCGGCACCCCGCTTGGAACCAACGGTGTTTACATCAATGAAAGCCTGGAAAGCGGGACGTACGATACTCCCTCGCAGGCGGAAGAAGGAAATTTTCGAGAGTTTTCTGTAAGCCGAGCCCTTCTTGATATTGTCGATGGAGGCGCCGTAACCGCGGAAGACGATCTGGATGCTGATTTCGCAGAAATATGGACACTTTTTGCCGGTGACTCAGATGGTTTTGCGAACACGAATTACAAGTATCGTAGCCTCGGCCTGTTCTACGTCTTGCAAAACGCTCTCACTGGAAAAACCGATTGGTCAACGATTCAGAACGCCGAGGAGCAACTGGCCGCGCGCACCAATTATGCCAACACACTTGTGAATGGGAGCTCCTGTCCCACCTCGATCTTAGCGGAGGACGTTCCCAACGCCAGCCCTCTCAACAATCCGGGCCGTCAGCCTGAAGATGGGAGCTTTGCTAATTCTAATCAGTTTAAGTCAAACGACTTTTATCAATATGATCATTCTGGTGGTAACCTTAATGTCAGCATGACTTACACAACAACAGGTGCTGGTGGCCAGGCTGCTGACTTGGACCTTTACATATGGACTGATGATTACGCCTATGGAAACACGGCTTCTGATAGTTTAGTGGGCTATAGCGAATCCACAATTAGCAGTACCGCCAATAGCGGCTCCGAAGCTGTTAGTGTTCAAGCCTTGCCGGCTGGTACCTATATGATTAATATTAAATATGACACAACCAACGGCATCAAATCTGCTGGCAATTACAGCTTAACCATTAACTCTCAAAGTAAATGCCCACAGTAAGGAACCCCATGAAACAACAAGTTTTTACGACAATCCTTATCCTCTCTCTCTCGACTCTGGTTTTTTCAATGAGCGAAAAACCGAAAGCCCAAACCCCACCAGCTAAAGCGACTAAGGTTTCGGGAAAATCTCTTGGGTACTTTCAAACAAGCCTGAATAAAGTTGAGAATGGCAATGGTGACATCACCTTTGTGGCACGGGTTTTAGCTCGCAATGCCATGGAAGACAGTGTTTTTGAATGGAAAACTCCTGAAGGAGTTAGCGTGATTTCTGGCGACACCAATGGCAACACCAGTTTCAATCCCGGGGAAGAAAAAACTTTCTCGATCGTTGTTGATGGCGCAGAGGTCAGCGAAAATGATCAATTTTTCTTTTTTGTTTATAAAATGAAAAATGGAGAGAAGCACGGAGTCAGCCAAACCTTTGTTTACTCCAAGGACCAAGTTTCAAAAAGCCAACTGAAAAAGAAGTCTAAAAAAACTCCCAAGTATTACGAATAAAAATTAGGCGATCATAATGTCGAGCTCGGGGTCATACTCCGAGCGCAAGATGGAATAAATGGCATCTAACGTTCCATACATCGAGCTAGGGCAAGAACCACAGGCCCCTTCATAAGTGATTGTCAGGACTTTGTCTTTGAACTCAATAATTTCAATATCGCCACCGTCGGCTTGCAGGCCAGGTCGAATCGTTCGATCTAAAATTTCTTCGATTTGATCAATCTCAGGAGATCGGCTCTCTCGTTTCTTTTTCTTTTTTTCCTCGTTCTCAAGAGTGAAGTTCGCATCATGAACTGGAAGGCGAGACTGAATCACAGATGTCACATCATCAATCAATTTATTACGATCGCAATCGACGGTGAAACTGACTGTGATAACATTTTCAAACATATGCAACTGCTCCACACCCTGAACTAAAAACAGATCGTGAGCCAATTTTAACCCTTGCGCCTCTTCCGCATTGGTGAAAGTCGCTTTCCCTTCTAATTTTACAGGGGCATTAACAACAAACTTAATTGCAAGAGGGTTTGGAGTGGCTTGAGTTCGTACAAGAATATCGTAGTTGATCATTAAAAAAACTCCTCAATCTTTTCCATTGTTTGAATAAGATTTTGTACCTCTTCAGAATTATTGTACGGAGCCAGTGAAATCCGCACAGTTCCAGGGATTCCCAAGAGGTCCATTGTCGGCTGTGTGCAATGGTGCCCGGCGCGCACAGCAAATCCATACTTGTCTAAAAGAGTGCCCACATCACTACAATGAGAGCCTTTGACGTTAAATGAGACAACTCCTGAATGATCGTCACTTGGAAAGTTGTAAATCTCTATAGAGTCTCGTTGTTGAAGACTTTCCAGCAACATAGATCGCAGACTCAACACATGAGAGTGAGCCGCAGTCAGGTCCATTTCCATTATCAACTTAGCCGCTTCGCCCATTCCGATCGCACCCGAGATGTTGGGAGTTCCGGCTTCATACTTCTGAGGAGCTTCGGCGTAAGTTGTTTTGGCAAAGGTAACCCTGTCGATCATGCTGCCGCCAGATTGGTACGGTGGCACCTCAGGAATTAGCTCTTTGCGAATAAAAAGGGCCCCAATACCATAGGGCGCCAGCATTTTATGGCCTGAAAAAACCATGAAGTCACAACCCCACTTTTGCACATCCATCGCTTCTGTTAGGACGGTTTGAGCTGCGTCAACAAGTGTTAAAATTTTTCGTTCCTTGCATACAGAAACCATTTTTTCAATGGGTAAGCGTTGCCCAAAACTGTTGGAATAGTGAAGGAAGGTTGTAAGCTTGGTTTTATCAGTGATGGCTTTTTTGAAAGCATCCAATGTCATCCCCTGCTCGCGATCAAAGTCGGCAACCACAAGTTTGGCCCCTGTCTGTTCACAAACGATCTGCCAAGGAACAATGTTGGAGTGGTGTTCAAAGGGAGAGATAAGAATTTCATCACCCGGAGCTAACTTCGATCTTAATGCTGAGGCGATAAAGTTAATCCCCTCGGTGGTGCCTCTGGTCCAAACAATCTCTTCCGAGTGTCTTGCGTTAATAAATTTTTGAATTCTTTTTCGAGCGACTTCAAAATTCTCAGTGCCCTGACGACTGGTTTGATGAGCTCCCCGGTGTACATTGGCTGACTCGAAACGGTTGTAGGTATTCACTCGGTCGGTCACTGCGCTGTGCTTTAAACTTGAGGCCCCACTGTCAAAATACACCAGACGACGCGGACCCATCGTGCGTTCTAACTGAGGAAAAGCTTTTCGAAAGTTTTCAACGTCAAAACTCACTGACCCTCCTCCATACCGTCCAAGATTTGAGCCATTTCAGGCAAGTAAAAGTCTTTAACTTTGTCGTCAGCATCATCAAGAAGTCCGAAAACAAAAGCTTTTGCTAAAACCCGCCCGGCTTGTCGACTTGAGTAACCTCGGCTCTGCAAATAAAAGCGTTGCTCTTCGTCAATTTGCCCAACGGTGGCCCCATGAGCCGCCTTGACATCATCGTTGTATATTTGAAGCTCAGGTTTCGTATCAACCTCGGCTTTTTTAGAAAGCATCAAATTTTTATTTATTTGTTCGGAATTTGAACCCCTGGCTTTTTCCGCGATGTAGACTTTGCCGTTAAAAACGGCTTGTGCTTGGTCCGTCAAAATCCCTCGATAGTCTTCCAAGGACTCTGTGTCACCGACTGTATGAGAGATGGTGGTGTGATGATCGATAAAATTGTCACCGTCATTGAGATAGGCGCCTTTAAGTTGCCCCGCCGCGCCTTTTTCACGAAGGTCACAGGACACATTATGGCGAGACCACTTCGAGGGGAGAGTCAGGTCAAAACTTTTAAATGAAGCCTCGGCCTGAACTTGACTGGAAAGATTGTAAACGAAGTAAGACTGAGCTCCACCACTTTCCTTACTGTATATTTCAACCTCGGATCTTTCGGCACATTTTACATCAAAGCAAAGGTTGCTTAATCCACTGAAAGCTTGCCCATTCACTTCAACAAAAATCTGGGCTGTAGCCTCGGGCTCGACAGAGATATGAATGTTTTGTTGGATGAACAAGTCTTTTTCAGTCAAAGCATCCAGGTTGAAAACCATCCGAATCGGTTTGTCGGCATCAAAGTCTTTGTTTATTTTTAAATAAAACCCCAAACCATAGAAAGAGCGTGAGAAAATTTCAAATGGGTTGGTCGTTTGCAACGGGGGCAACTTTTTGTCGGTAGCCTCGAGCTCAGAAATCAGCTCTAAGCCTTTCGGCAGAGCCAGTTTTTCGAACTTTTGCGGCGTCTTGAAATTATTGATCTCAAAAGTATAAAAGTTTTCATCCGGCAACTGCTTGTTCGCCTGATCGTCTTGCACCCACCGAAAATGAGTGGTGGGAAGGTTGTCAAACTTCACATACTTCCAATCCTCACCTTTTGGGTAAGGCGCGCTTTTCCAAAGCTCCACACTCTTTTCTACGGAGTCTAAAAGATTTGATGCCGGCGAGCTTTGCAGCACATGATTCTGTACTTTATTAAATTCTGTCCATGTTTGATAAATGTTTTGCACAGCAAACCTTTCTTATTGAATCCAGTCGTAACCTTCGGCCTCAAGTTTTAGAGCCAACTCGGGGCCACCACTTTTAATTATTTTTCCTTCCGACAGAACATGCACAAAATCTGGCTTAATATAGTCCAAAAGGCGTTGATAGTGAGTCACCAACACAATCCCATTGTCAGAGCTGCGCAACTTGTTAACACCTTCGGCGACAATTTTAAGGGCATCGATATCAAGCCCAGAATCTGTCTCATCCAAAAACGCAACGCGAGGATTAAGGACGGCCATTTGCAGAATCTCATTGCGTTTTTTCTCGCCCCCAGAAAAACCTCCATTGACGGAACGAAACAGGAATTCCTCTTTCATTTTCACAGTCGCCATCTTTTCTTTTACAAAAGGTAGAAATTTTTCTTTGTCCATTTCTGGAAAACCCTGGTGCTTGGCTAAAGCGTTGTATGAGGTCATCAAAAATTCAAAGTTGGTGATGCCAGGAATTTCGACCGGATATTGAAAGGCCATAAAAATACCCTCTTTGGCTCTTTCATCGGCTTCCATCTCTAAAAGGTTCACTTCCTTAAAGTTTATCTCATATTTTACAGATCCTTCAGTGACCTCGAACTTAGGGTGACCAGCGATCACTTTTGACAACGTGGATTTACCTGAACCGTTGGGGCCCATGATGGCGTGTACCTCTCCCGGATTCACTTTAAAATCTAAACCTTTTAAAACCGGCTTCTCTTCCACTGACGCGTGTAGATTTTTAACTTCTAGTAACATCTTACCCCACACTATTTTCTAATTTCATTTCAATTAACTTCACAGCTTCCACGGAAAATTCCAATGGGAGCTCTTTAAAAACTTCTTTACAAAATCCATTCACCAATAGGGAGATCGATTCTTCCATATCCATTCCCCGCGATTGAAGATAAAAAAGTTGATCTTCACTGATTCGACTGGTTGTCGCCTCATGTTCTAAAATCGCCGAATTATTTTTAACCTCAAGATAGGGGTAAGTATTGGCCGAGCTGCGATCTCCGACCAGCATCGAGTCACACTGCGAGTAGTTCCGTGCGCCTTCAGCCTTTGGCATAATCTTAACCAACCCACGATAGTTATTTTTCGATTGTCCTGAGGAAATTCCTTTCGAAATAATCGTACTTTTGGTGTTTTTACCTATGTGAATCATTTTGGTGCCGGTATCAGCCTGCATATAATCATGAGTCATAGCCACCGAGTAAAACGCACCTTGAGAATAGTCGCCTTGCAAAATGCAGCTTGGATATTTCCAAGTGATGGCCGAGCCAGACTCCACTTGCGTCCAAGAGATTTTTGATCGCTTGCCTTTGCAAAGGCCTCGTTTGGTCACAAAGTTATAGATGCCACCCTTACCTTCTTTGTCGCCGGTATACCAATTCTGAACCGTTGAGTATTTGATTTCGGCATCATCCAAAGCCACCAATTCAACAATCGCCGCATGCAGTTGGTTCTCATCTCTTTGCGGAGCTGTACAGCCCTCTAGATAGTTTACAAAGCTGCCTTCATCAGCAATGACCAATGTTCTTTCAAACTGACCGGTATCCATGGCATTGATGCGAAAGTAGGTCGACAAATCAATCGGGCATTTCACTCCCTTCGGAACGTAAACAAAAGACCCGTCAGAAAAAACCGCGGCATTTAATGCTGCAAAATAATTGTCTTTGTAAGGCACCACAGAGCCCAGATACTTTTTCACAAGATCTGGATGTTCATGCACAGCTTCAGAAATAGAGCAAAAAATAACACCATACTTTTTAAGTTCTTCAGTGTGCGTGGTACCCACCGACACACTGTCGAAAACAGCATCGACGGCAACACCACTGATTCGTTTTTGTTCACCCAGTGGTATGCCCAATCGTTCAAACGTTTTTAAAAGTTCTGGGTCCAAATCATCCAAGGACTTTGGTTTGTCAGAATCATCCTTAGCCTTAGGCTCAGAATAATAAGAAATCGCTTGGAAATCGATTGGCTCGTATGTCAAGTCAGCCCACTGGGGCTCTTTCATAGTCAGCCAATGTTGGTAGGCCTTCAAACGATATTCAAGAAGCCATTCTGGCTCTTTTTTACGTGCCGATATTTTGCGAATAATGTCTTCATTAAGACCTTTACCAAAACTAACGGCTTCAATATCAGTGTAAAATCCGTATTTATAATCACCTTGTTCTGCAAGAACGTCACTTGATTTAGCCATTAAGCGCCACCAGTCATATAAGTGTCCATAGTGATGCATTTACGATCCGGCACACTCAACATGTCATCAATGTTAATGCCCCTGTAGAATTGAATGATTTGATCATTTAAATAAGCCAACGGTGCAATCACATTGCACTTGTTTTCCATGTCACAATCACCTTTACCAGGGTCCAAGCACTTAACAACACTGATCGGTCCGACCACGTATTCAATCAGATCGAGTAAACTGACTTTTCTTAAGTCTTTTTGGATAAGGTAACCACCTTGTGCACCCTGCTCAGATTTCAAAAGTCCCTTTTGAACCATCATCTGCAAAACACGAGAGGTGGCATCGAAAGAACATCCGTAAGAGCGACAAATCTCTTTCACGGTGGTGAGCTGCCCCGGCTCTTTCTTTTTCATATGACGGAGGGCTATTAAAGCATATTCCACTTTTCTATGGATTTTATTCATTGGGTCCTCCTATTCCTTCAATCTCGAACCCCAGTCCTTGGCCTTTGCCATGAGATAAGTTAAAAACACCTGATTCAGACTTATCTTAAGAGTCGAAACTTCTTACACTTTTGGTGTTGCAAACTAAATGATATCATCGGCGGGGTCAAGAAATCGGTCTAAAAATGACTTATTTCGTTACAAGAGGGGAAATTTCCAGTTGACTCATACCTTAATAAATTCAATATATTACAGCTTATGAGAGATATCGTTGGTTTTCTAATTCTGGTCAGTGGAGTTTTATTATCGCTTTTATTGATCTGGTTTGGACTCAGGTCCTATGGTCAATCTCGACCGACCTCCCAATACCAAACAGCTTTGGTTAAAAAACTGGCAAGCCAAGCCGCCAGAACCCCTCTGATTTGGAGGTTACCCCCATCGGGGTCCAAAGAAAATATTGGGATCGAGCGCGACCAAAACGGACTAATAAAGTTAAATGCGTCTCGCCTTGCTAGCCAAGTTGAATATAAGGACGGTCGATGGATCGAATCGACTTCTGCAAACAGACCTCTGGAGATTATTTTAGAAAGAATGAGCGAAGATCAGAAACCTCTGCTTCTTTTTTTTAGTGGCAAAGACCCCAAAGCCCTGCCGAGCCTGCGAGAGATTGCAAGCCGGCAAGAGGCGTGGAAAGACATTGTTTTTTGCTCAAGGCAAGATGGTCTGCTGAAAGATCTTCGAGAGCTAGAACCCCGTTGGACCTTTTGCAGTGGTGAATCTTATCTCGTTCGATTGCTCGCTTTTTCATCACTAGGACTTGAGTCGTTGTTGGAAATCAAAAGTGATGTGGTGTTTATTCATTTAACGACGACCTTGGCCAACGAAAATATTAGCAAGATCGTGGCAGAAGCGAAGAGACAGAACAAATTGGTGCTGATTGGTCCAGTGACTCGACCTTTGGAGGGCTTATCTCCGCATGGATGGATGGTCGAAAACAAGGACCCAAAGGTTCAGTAAATACTGGAATTTATTGAAACTTCAAAATTATTCAATTAGCCTCAATTATTATGTATGCACAAGCCGCCACCACCGAAATATCGACGCAATCATCATTAATCTCTGACATCATGGGAGCCGGAATTGCCGTGCAGTTCTTACTTCTTGTGCTGATCGGAATGTCCATAGTCTCTTGGGCTATCATTTTTAAAAAACGAAAGGTTTTCAATCAGGTGAAAACTGAAAATGATCGTTTTTTAGATTTGTTCTGGAGTGCTGCCACCCTTGAGCAAGTCAAAGACAAGCTGGAAAGACATGGCGAAAGCCCACTGTCGCGCATCTTCAATTCAGGATTTTCTGAATTGGAACGCGTTCGCAGAAGAAACAACCCGACTCTCGGGGATGGCGTTGACAACTTAGAGCGGGCCTTGCGCAAAGGACAAGATCAAGAAGTGTCTTTGCTTGAAGAGAGACTGGCGTTTTTAGCAACCACTGGAGCCACCGCTCCATTTATCGGTCTTTTGGGAACTGTTGTTGGAATTATGAATTCTTTTCGAGCGATCTCCAACGCCGGTTCGGCAAGCCTTGCAACCGTTGCCCCTGGTATCTCTGAGGCTTTGTTTGCCACCGCTGTCGGCTTATTCGCTGCCATTCCGGCGGTTATGGCCTACAACTACCTTCTTAACGAAGTTCGCAAACAAGAAAATCAAATGAATAATTTTATCTCTGAATTTCTAAATATCTCTCGACTACAGCAGCAAAAGGATTGATTCAATGGGTATGAGTGGCGGATCCAATAACCGCAATTCGATGAGCGAAATCAACGTCACACCTTTGGTGGATGTCATGCTCGTTCTTTTAATTATCTTTATGGTAACAGCACCAATGATGCAGCAAGGGATCGATATTGATCTACCTTCCACTGCAGCCTCTGGGATGGAGACCACGGAAGAGCCCTTTACATTATCCATCCATGCTGACAGCAAAATCTATGTGGCTAAAGAAGAGGTTAAGCTTAAAGGCTTGCGTAATAAGCTTAAGGCCATTTTTGAAACTCGTAAAAATAAACAAATATATTTACAGGCTGATAAAGCTGTTAACTACGAGATTGTGGCCAAGGCCTTAGCGGAAATTAGAGCCGCTGGCATCTACAATATTGGGTTGGTGACTCTCCCACAATGAAAGCTCCTCAGGATTCCTTCCTTAGATTCGTCCTTTTATCTTTAGGATTTCATGCGATCATCCTAACTGTACTAACAGTCAAAATTCTTTTCTTCCCCTCGGTTGCCCCTGAATACAAACAAGCGGTCAGAATCGACGTCGTAGCGCTCCCTGAAAAGCAAACCGACGTTCCTAAGATTCAACCCGTTAAAAAGCCAGAGCCGGTTAAAAAAGATCCTCCTAAACCGAAGCCAAAACCGAAAAAACCGAAGCCGAAGAAACCAAAACCAAAACCAAAACCCAAGAAGCCCACGCCCAAAAAGCCTAAGCCTTTGGTTAAAAAACCAAAGCCAAAAAAACCGGACACCAAAAAAGTACAGGATGAACAAGATTCTGCTTTGGCTCGCCTAAAGGCTTTACAAAAAATGAAAGAAAAAGAAAATGAAGACAATGATCCAGTTAAGAAAATCGAATACAAAGGCAATCAAATCAGTAAAGGTAACTCCTTAACTGGAATGGCGAAACTTCATCACGAAAATTATACCAACCAGTTGGAAGGCCACATCCGAAGCTACTGGAACTTGCCGGAGTGGTTGGCCAATGGTAATCTAAGAGCAGTTATTATACTTCGAATCAACAGTAGCGGTGGGATCATCGGAAAAGAATTTGTCAGCACATCAGGCAATGAATTATTTGATCAACATGTACTGGGCACTTTAGAAAAAGCCAGCCCCTTACCTGCTCCCCCTTCAAACTTAGTTGATTTATACGCCACCAAAGGTGTTGAAATGAGATTTCCAGAATAGCGAGGACAACCATGAGAAAACTTTTTATTAAACTTACACTTCTGCCAATCTTTTTTCTAACTCTGCTGACCCAGACAGGACTCGCTGAAGAAAGACCTTACATCAATATCGGTAAGGCTGAAATCAAACAGAGCCCTCTGGCCTTAGTGCCTTTAATTTACCTTGGCACAGGATCCTGGGCAGCTAATAAACTGGCTTATGGTAAAAGGTTTTACGATATTGTTGAAAAAGACCTGACCATTTCCTCTTATTTTTCTTTTATTGCGCCAGAAGCTTTTGTGGAAGATTACAAAAGTAAATCGCTCACCCCAAAAGAGAACGATCCGGCTAAAGGTTTTGATTTTTCATCGTGGAAACAAATCGGAGCCGAATTTATGATTCGCTCGGGGTTCAAAATTAACAACAACCAATTTCAATATGAGGCTTACCTCTATCATGTGCCTCAACGAAAGCTGGTCATGGGCAAATCCTACACTGGCTCGGTTAACGACCTTAGAACAATTGCTCACAAGTTTTGTAACGACATTATGAAAAGCTTAACCGGGAAAAACGGATTTTTTATGACCAAGTTCGTGGTCTCGCGCTCAACCAATAAAATCGAAAAAGAAATCTTTACGATGGACTGGGATGGGGCTAATCAAAAACAAATTTCAAAACACCGCACGATATCACAGTCTCCGGCCTGGTCGCCTGACGGACGTTACCTAACCTACACCTCGTTTCTTTATCATAAGAAACTTAAAACACGAAATGCTGATCTATTTTTATATGACTTTGAAACCAACAAGCGCTGGTTGCTGTCTTACCAAAAGGGCATCAATTCCGGAGCCTCTTTCACTCCCGATTCTGATTCCATTCTATTAAGAATCTCGAAGTCAGGTTCGTCTGATATTTACAAAACAGATCTAAAAGGAACCAAGTTCACACAGCTTACCAACGGTCCTCGAAATGCTATGAACGTTGAGCCCGCTGTTAACCCTGCCGGCAATAAAATTGCATTTTCTTCCGATCGATCGGGCAAACCGATGATTTACACCATGGACATGAACGGGAAGAACGTGAAACGTATCACGTTTGCGGGTGTTTACAACTCGTCTCCGGCCTGGTCTCCTGATGGTGAGCGGATCGCCTTTGCCGGATTTGACAAAGGTCACTTTGATATCTTTACGGTCGATGCCAATGGAAAAAACATTAAACGTCTAACCTCAGCAAAAAAACGGGATGGTCGCTGGGCCAATAATGAATACCCCAGCTTTTCCCCCGACGGACGGTTCGTTTTGTTTTCAAGCGACCGAACCGGGCGCTATCAACTTTATATTGTAAGTATCGATGGCAAATATGAACATCGTTTGACCTTTGACAACAAGGATTATTACAAGCCTCAATGGTCACCTTACCTGAAATAGAAAGCTATTCTACAGAAACAAAAGAGAGTCTCTCAAAATATTCCCCTATATTTTCGCACTACCTCAACCACCTGCAGAGGGACTCTTCTACTTTCGAAGACGAGTTAAGAAAGAAAAAACATAAACACTGGCTTAAGTGCGCATTGGCTACGTTTTCCGATATGGTATCGCCGGAAGATGTCTGCTCGTACTGGTCTCAAGAAACTGAAATCCTCCTAAAATCAGCCTGGCAACACCTGGCGCTTCCAGAAGATGATGTATGCCTCTTGCTGTATGGCAAACTCGGATCTTTTGAGCTGAACCTAAGTTCTGATGTCGATGTGGTCTTTGTTAAGTCCAATGAGACCACCCAACCCGACATCCAAACTAAGGTGAAAAAACTGATTCAACTTCTCAACGCCAACACTCCGTTTGGCTTTGCCTATCGAGTCGACCTCAATCTGCGGCCAGGAGGTGACAACTCGCCTCTGATTCCTAACAAAAACCATTTCTTCAATTTTTATGACGAATACCTTGAGGCTTGGCATCGCCTGAGCTTTATTCGCGTCCGCCCCCTCTTCAAGGGCTCTGAACTTGCAGACGATTTAACCTCCTATTGTAAAAAACGATGCTTCCCTAAGCGCATGGATTTTTCAGTTCTCGAAGAGATCAAAAATGTCAGATCTAAGATCGCTTTTCAATGGCGGCGCTCTCAAGAACCATTTGATATCAAACTGCATCCGGGCGGCATTCGTGACATTGAACTCTACATCCACTCGCTGCAGGTGATTTATGGGGGGCGTAATCCCTCCTTGCGAGCCCCAAAGATCTCCGAAGCCATGCGCGCTTTGGCCGACATGGGAGCTTTAAAACAAGAGGAAATGGATTTTCTTTTTAGTTTTTATTGGCGCCTTAGAAAGATTGAAAACCTCATTCATATCAAAGAAGATCAGCACACATACCTTCTGCAAAAAAGCTTTTTTCGGGAGCTATCCCAGTTTCAAATAACTGAAGACGAGGTACAACAAGGCTTTAAAAAGGCCGAGCAGATCATTGGGGGATTTTTTGTTCAGAAGAAGCCAAAGCCTGCCGAATCTCAAGTGCCAGCGGCCGAGTTAAGCCAGGCATCGCAAAAAGCTATTGCGGAGATTCGTGGTCTGAAGAGCGCATCGATCAAAAAACAGGGCATTGAAAAACTAAAAGATGATATCCTTAATACCTACGTTAATAAAGCCAAAGACATTGCTATCGATGAGGAATTGGCCATTCAAATTTTTAGAGATTTTATTTTCTCTATTAAGTCCAAGACATCAATTTTCTATCTCTTGCATCGACATAGGGAGCTTTTGGAGAATTTGGCCTGGCTTTTCTCAATTTCACCCTACGTGGGTCAGATACTAACACGCAGACCCGAACTTATTGATAGTTTTGCCCTTGGACAAGTTGTAATTGACGACAAAGAAGACATTGAAGCACTTTGGGAAAGTTTGGTTGATTACAAGCTGTTGGGTCAACTTATGGGTATCATTGAATTGTTTAAAAATCCCGATTCCGACAAATACTTTCAACATCTCAGTGAACAAGCTGATCTCATTGTTCGCTCCCTTATTGATTTTCAATGCCGAGATCTAAACGCCGAACCCCTGGAAGTTCTAACCATGGGAAAGTGGAGTGGTAAAGAACTGGGTGTGCGTTCCGATTTAGATTTCGTCTTTCTATCTGAACAGGAACCATCCGGTAAACAGATTAAAGTTGCTCGCCGTATGATTACACTTCTAACCACGCGCTCAAATGCCGGACGACTTTATGATATCGATTTACGCCTCAAGCCCAACGAAAATGCTGGCCCCTTAATTCTTCATCGACCGGCTTTTTTGAAATTTATTAAGAACCGGGCGGAGCCCTGGCAAAAACAAGCTTACCTACGCTCAAGGCTTTGCGGTCAAAGCGAGTTTTTTTTAAAAGATCACTTTGATTTCCTACGACTTAACTCGCAACAAATAGTTGATCTCGACAATATTCATAAAAAATTGCTGAAGCCATCGACCGCCACCTCGATCGATATCAAGCATGCCCCGGGGGGCCTTCTGCAGACTGAGTTCACAGTCCAGAAAAAAATTCTTAGTGCGGATGGCGTGCCTCAGCACACAACCACGACAAGCCTAATTGATCTTCTTAATGCCGATGAAAAAATTAAAGAGAAACTGAAGAAGAATTATCGATTTTTGCGAAGACTTGAACAGATTTTTCAAATCACCAACGACTCATCCAGCACTAAGGTCGGGGCAAAAAGTAACAACTTAGGTCGAGTTTCAAAAATGCTTGGTGTTGAAAACGTGTTTGCTAGACTTGAGACGGTGGTCAGCGAGCAACAGCAGCTTTTTAAAGAACTTGACCTAAACCATTAAAATCATTGAAACTAAGAGTTGTGTTACGATTTATTTTTTGCATTATATTTTTCAGTAGTTCATCGGCTTTCGCTCAGGGCAATGCCCTGTTTGCCTTCGCCACCCTCAAAACATCAGAAGGTGATATTCGGCTTAAGTTGTACAAAAAAGAAGCCCCCTCTTATGTTGATAACTTTGTTGGTCTAGCCAACGGGACGAAACAGTTTCGAGATGTTCGTTCTGGGAAGAAAGTAAGAGACGTTCCATTTTATCAAGATATGATTTTTCATAAAGTCCATCCAAAGCTTGGCATACAAACCGGATGTCCTTGGGGCAATGGAAAAGGTTGGCCCGGTTACACGTTAAAAGGTGAAAAAAACAGTTTGAAGTTTGATAAGCCCTATCTTGTCGGGATGGCGCGGATAAAAGATGATGACAATTCTGTGGGTAGCCAATTTTTTATAACCACAGAAAAAGCACCCCACCTTGATGAAAACTACACTGTTATGGGTGAGGTCGATCGCGGCTTTGCTATTGTTGACAAAATCAGTCGGGCACCTCGCGATGCCATGATGAAGCCTCTTCGTCCGATCCAACTGAAGAGGATCGTCGTTGAAGAGTAAGAAAGTTCTTGTCACCGGAGCCACCGGATTTTTAGGGCGCCACTTGGTTCGCGACCTCTGCGCCAAAG
>CAXRIX010000026.1:0-27063 GCA_964230555.1 Bdellovibrionales bacterium | reverse complement strand
CCCTATTTTGTCTTTCCGAGCTCCTTTGGGAATCGGTCTTGTCAACACCAACATCAAAACCGGTGAAATCCTTTGGGGTGGAGCTGTGATTTGGGGTGGCCTCATAGACTATATTGTCAACCGCGACAGCGAGTCGACGGCGGATGCTTTGGCCCGAGAAACCCACGCCATGCTTCAAGACATTGAATTAGCCAAAAACAATCCTTACTACGAAGACCTTTCGGCGCAATTGCGCTTAAAAGATTGGTCACGTGGTTTTCGAAATCTTAATGATTTTGTAAACATGTCGATGGCTCAGCACAACGGTGGCGGTGATCAAGCGACATTGTCTGACTTCAGAGATCGCCTGGCTCAACAGTTTCAACAATTTGAAGGCGCAGAGGGAGAGCAGCGTGAAGTTTTAATGCAAGAAATGATGGCGCAACTTGAAGAGATCGATGCAATCGGGAATCTTAATATTGATGGCCATGACATTGAGCCTTTAAGCATTAACGATAAAGATCTTCTGTTTGATGCGTCTTATGCTCAAGTGAATGAAGACGAGTTCCTTTCGGACCTGACTCAAGTTGCAGGGCTGACAAAAGGTGCGACCTACAATGAGAAAGAGCAAGAATCAAAAAACATTGTCCTAAATAATAGTATGACCATGGAAAAAGCTGAGGAGTTGGTAAAAGAATTCCTTAGCGACCAAAGCATGGCTTATGATGCAGACAATAGAGTAGAAAATCACTACGATGCTGTTAGTGCTGCTGTTTCGCAGATGTCGGGCCTTGAAAGACTGGAAGCCGCTCAGTCATTTATTAAAAATGTGACCTTACATGAATTGGGTCACGTTGTCGGACTTGGTCACCAATTTGAAGGTAACAGAATGCCCGAAAAAGGAATGGTTCCGCCGGCTGTCTACGACGCCCTAGCTTCAGAGGTTGGGACTAACCACAACTATTCTTCTATTATGGATTATATGAGTGGGCACACAGAGGTTTCTCTTCCTCGTGAAAAAGTGAAGATGCAAGCCCAAGATGAGCTAACATTGGCTTATCTCTACAATCAGCAGTACTCTTCTTATAAGTCAGGTGATCAAGAGTGGACCTTTTTTGATGTTCCGTCCAATGGCGTGATTCCAAACCAGACTTTGTCTAATGGCAACGTTTACCAAACGCGCTACATGCCACAATGTTCCGACTTTGATGCATGGTTGGCGACAAGCCCCTACTGCCGACGTTGGGACCGAGGTCACGATGCTCCTTCAATTGTTGAAGAGAATTTAAAAGAATACACAGATTCCTTTGTTTCAAGATTGAACTCTTTCACTGAAGCAACAGGTGGTAATCCCTATTGGGCGCGCTACCGACTGTGGTGGAGCACTTACAATCTAATGAACACTAACCGAACTTTTTATGATCAGATGAGATATCAACTGACGAATAACGAAGTTTATAAAGAAGTCTTTGACGATATTAAAAAAGATGAAAGCGCTTTATTAAATTTTTCGAAAGCGTGTATCGATCCTTCGTTGGCTCCAAATGATCGCATGGGTCTTCAATATGCCAAGCTGGCACTTCAGCCTATGGTGGCCACTTCTGGAGTTAACACGGTTGAAGAGCTTCAGGCGCAACAGACGACGGCCTCTTACCGTTCTATGTATTCTCAGTATAAATCCATCGTTGGGGACACCAATACAAGAGAATTGGATGATAAAGGGTTTGATGAGCTTGAAGCGAGACTTAATGAGAACGGTCTGGCTTACACAGAGCTTCAAAAGCTTTGTCGCGCTTCGAAAAAATCGTTGGAAGTAGCAAAACTTCTATTGAGCCTAAAAGGACCTGACCATCCAATTATGAACTACGATGCATCGATTGTGCCGACAGGCCTTCGTGGTGGAGAAGCAACGTCTGATTACTCTCGAGTTTTTGGTACTTACGACCAACTTGGACTTCTACCAGTAAAAATCGCTGCTTTGGACGTGTTGACGGCAACGTCTTCAACTTTACAGTTCTGGTGGTGGAGAGTTGGAAAGCCAATCTATAACGATTCGAATGATGGTAAGTTTGGTTATTTTGCCATGTATCCTGAAGAGTTTACTGATGTTATCGGAACCGCAGTTAAAAACAATATGGGATTTGGCGGCACCCAACTTCAAGACTCGGCAACAATGAGTATTGCAAACCTTTACATGTATTACTTCTTATTCCGAACTTATTTCTGGAGTAACGACAACCAGGCCAGAGGCTTCAATACGAACTATATTGAAGATCTAAAAGCACAGACCAAGTTCCGAGTGAGCATCGCTGCCGTTCTTTTAGAGAGCATCGATATCCCAGGTGAGCCAACAAACAAAAGATTTGGTTTTCGCCCGAAACTGTTCAACTTTGCTCAAAGAAAATTGATCGACTTGCCTGAAGCCTATGCGCTTCCGGACAAGAAGGTCATAGTTCGAGGAAATGATTCACAAATTATTTTACCTCTTACCAAGATGCGATTCTTGAATCAGGACGCTGCTTATGTTTGGGCGCTTGAAGTGACCTACGACAAAACGTCATATGATGACCCACTTCAAGGATTCACAGTTAAGAATGCTATCGCGGAATTAACGACGCAAGAGTTGGATAAATGTATTACTGGACAAGCGGGCTTGGCGACCTTCTTTAACTCCAACGAGGAGTTTACAGGGTTTCAAGTGGATCCTTCGATTGCAGTTGATCCAGATGCACAAACCAACTTCGAAAAGTCTTTAAATGATGCATTCGAAGCTTATCAAAACAGAGAAGACTTAACTCCAACCCAATGGGGCTGTGAAGAGTCGCTCAACGGGGTTGGGTTGATTACGTCGACGGCGCTTTCGTTGAATGGTTTTTATCTTCCGCACGTATTCGAATACATCAAAAAGTAAGGAGCAACAAAATGAGAACGACAAGTATAGAAATTTTGAAATTCGTCGGAGCTGTTGCCCTTTCACTAGTGATGGTCAACTGTACTCCGGAACAATCAACCAGAAAGCGTTCCTACGTCGATGGAGCCGTTGAAGTTGGCGCTGAAGACTCACAGGTGGAATTAAAATCCGCAGAATCTGAACGTCTTGAAGCAATGATGAATGACGCAGAAATCCAAGTAATGGGACAGATGAGCATGGCCGATCGAAATATCGATGCAAACATGCTTATGACTAAGGTGATCATCCCTCTTAAGGACGTTGTACTGAATGTCGACTACCTTATGGTTGATGGGAATAGAAACTCACGAACAGACGCGGGTCAGTACATCGTGCCCCGTCTAGTTAGTTTGTTCAACGAAGCTATAGTTATGGTTTATCAAACCAATCCAGAGATTATAACTTCGACAGACCTCTTGCAAAAATACAAAGAGATTCTGTTTTGGGACTGTGATCAAAACCTTGAGGGGTCTTGCGAGTTTGTAAAGTTTTTCCGATCTTACGACAGCGTGAACATGACTCAAATCGTAAAAATGATGCACGATTTGCCCAACACAAGTGATTCAGAAAAGCTCCGCTTAATCCGAGCCGGTTTTGATCTTAAGAATCGTCGTTTAGATGCAGCTCTACGTTTTATGTTGCTAGAGCGGATCGCCGGATCTCTAGATGCTGAACGCTCTGGGAACTTAAGCATCCAAAGACGACGTCAAGATGCGGATTTGTTTGCCAATATTTTGAAAATCAATGTGGAGAACATCACTGGTGACCAGAAATATATTGAACTCGTAAAGTCTTTGAATCCTTGGATGTTGTCGAGAAACGTCGATAGCTCTAAAAACCCTGCAATGACGGATATCATTGCCTTGGCAAGTGACCAACTCCTTTACGATGATCAAGGAAATCTCTCTGAAGAGATGTCGAAAGAAGTCATTCCAGAAATGCTTTATTCAATTGGCAAGAACTATGAACAAGGTGTTCAGTTCATCCAGTCCAATATTAAAGGGGAATGGAAAGAGGCGTACGATCAATACTTGGAAGCCAAGCAATCAGGAACACCTGTCGAGGGGCTGACGCCTTTGCAAGAGGAAGTTTTCCCTCAAATTGAGGCCGGATTGGATATCGAGCTCTATGGTAGTGAAAGTAAAGAGATCCTTAACACCCTACTTTCAGATGTGTCCTTTGATGGAGATGACCTTGATGAATATTTCTATCTAGCCAACAGAGCTTTTTATGGTCACTTCAACTTAGATGACGCGACAGCCTTTTGGTCGAACACGGACAAAGACGTTAATCGTTTGATGGAAGAAGTTCAAAAGCTTATCAAGATTCAGATCGTTAACAACATTGTTTTGACTAACGTTCGAATGAACGATTTCTATAACCGCAATGAAAATACAAAGCTGATTGAGCTTCTGCGCGAATCAGACAAAGAAGCCAGTAAAATACGTAAAGCTTGGACAAAGACAATTGTACGCTCTAAAGCTGTAAAAAGCTTTATCACAAGAGTCGTCAATGCCAACACTCTTTCACCTGAGGGCGCGAAAGTTTACGATCAAATCAACTCGAGTGTCGACGCCATGACCAAGAACATTAAGTTCCTCGTCACTTATCCGAACATGTTTCCATTGATGCATGTTATGGCCTCATTAGAGATGAAAGATACGATCCGTTCGTTCTGGGGTACTTTTACGGTTGATAGCTTAACTGTGATTTCATATTTCTTCTCGGGCCATTTTGCCCCTTGGTTTAACTTTGGTAATGATGGTGAAAAGCTTGATTCTACGGAGATCATGTACACTTATTATTACGCCCTTCAAACTCAAATTTTTGAAACCTATTCGACAAACACGTTGGTGAACTTTTCACACCAGGACTTTTTTGAAGTTGTTGTGAAAAAGATGTTGCTGCCAAATGAAAAAGAGTTGGACAGTGATAGAAGATCTTTGCATCAGAAAATTCAGGAATTCAGAAATAATGCTAATGCGATGAAGGCCATGTGTTCTGAAGAGCAAAGAAAACAAAGAATCGAAGCCGAAGAGATTGCCAAGTACAAAGAGCAGTTGGGCGAAGATTTTGACTGGTACGAAGTGATGCGTTGGCAAAATGTCATGCAGCCACGAAACCGAGTTAAGAATCAAATTGCTTTCATCGATATAGGTTACAGTCTCTATGATGGTACTAATACCCGTGGAGATAAAATAGGTAATTACATCGGAGACATATACAGTAGCGGTATTCGAGGAGTTTTCGAACGCATGCGAATTGAGTTTCCTTTGAAAGAAGTAATGGCTGGAACCATCCTTGATGTCTATAAAAGTGCAAAAGGTGGTGATCAGTCGGAGATTGAAGACATTTTTAACCAGCAATTCGACGAGTACTATAGGTTGAAAGCTGAGTATGTCGACATGTACTTCACTGCCGAGAAAGAGATTCGCGGATGCGACTGGCTTCTGTTGCAGCGAGATCGAGATATTGCACACATGATGATCTTTCGCGAGGCCGAAGAGTTGGGCGTTCTTTTTGATAAAGTCTGGGACGTTCTCTCGCCGTTGAGCGAAGAGCAAATTCAGTCTCTCGCAGAAGATAGTCCTGAAATGCAAAAGCTTGAAGAAATTCGCCAAGAATTTGGCCAATACACCCAAGCCGATGTTTTTCCTGCCGAGTATCGTAGCCGATTTGGGTACAACAAATTGACTCCTTCTCGTTTAACGGCTTTCCGGATGGATGCCGCAACCCGAGTGTATGCTTACTTAGAAGAATTATTTCCTGGCCAATATTCGGTATCAATGCCGGCAGATTTTAAAACGGCTGGTATTTACAAAGAATCTTCACCTGACCTGGTTTATTTTGATTGGACAATTGAAGACAAAGCCGAGGCTAAAGAGACTTTCATTAAATCTGGAATTAAAGCGCTAGCGAACCAGATGTCTTGGGCGGGCCGAGCCACTCCATTAAATGATGCTCTCGAAAAGGGTGAAATCCTTGTAAACCTTTATAAATTAGGTGAGCTATCAGTGGACCCAGAGGTTGACTGCGCCGATGCTGAACTTTCAGAGGAAGTTCGTAGTGAAAAATGTGTTTCTGTAAATGCTCAGCAATTGATTGATCATTACAAGAAAATCATCGATTTCATCAATATTGATGAACGAGACATGGCTGTGCTTGAGTTGCTTGGAAAAGAAAACAAGTATGACGCTGGTACCTACGAAGAGGTTATCAAGAAGAAAGATGAGCATCAGCTGTACTCTTATTATGATCTCATTTTCAAAAGAATCTACTCTGATACTCGCGTGAGCGCGGCTGAAGAAACATGGTTTAATGCAACCTTGATTCGATATGTCGACTCTGTCCATAAGATTAATGGTTCAACATTCATCTTTGAAACTCCTGAGTACATCAACCAGGCCTATGTGCGTCGTTATTCTCAGTGGTTGTCGAAATACTATAAA
The DNA here is from genome assembly GCA_964230555.1 of Bdellovibrionales bacterium. GTDB lineage: Bacteria > Bdellovibrionota > Bdellovibrionia > Bdellovibrionales > JAGQZY01 > JAGQZY01. The sequence continues at coordinate 20,685 of CAXRIX010000026.1, read as the reverse complement.
AAGAGCCAGGAATTCTTAGAGGTGGTAAAGGCACAAAAAGACGAAACTGAAAGCTTTCGATTCCGTTACAGAACCGATCGAGTGAACACAGTTGGAATGTCTTCAAATGAGTGGAGCCAGAACAAACGTGTAGCTCTAGAGCCCTTGGTTAGCGATCTTATTTACAGTAAATTCGAAGGGCTGTCGCAGCAACTTAACAACGATACAAGTGGTTACTTTTCAAGTGTTCTTTGGAACTACCAGTCAGAGATCAATGACTTAGTCGCTGTTGAGCAGGGAGCTGAGTAAGTGAATCGCTTCATCTTTTCAGTCTTTTTAACTTTCTCTTTTTTTGGAGCCTCAGTACAAGCGGCTCCTGAAAAAGCAGAAATTAAAGGGAAGATCAGCAAGAAAAAGACGAACTCCGAAGACGTTGAGAAAAAGAAAATCGGTGTGGATCAGTCCGACTTCATGCCTTCAGCAAACAGTTTTGGCCTGATTGTTTCTTATGCAGTCACTTACAATGACCTTGAGCAGGTCGATGAGAAAACAACCCGTCATCAAGTCAGTTTTGCAGGGACTTATAGTTTTGATCAAAGCTGGAGTTCGTATGGCGCGATAGGATTTACTCACGAGTCTTTTGGGTCTGATATTGTGCGAGATAACGACAATGATCAGTTTCATGAAGTCTCCGATTTAAATTTAGGAGTTGTTTACACAAAAATGGCTCCGGTTCGCTATGTAAGTCGGAGTTCAAATACTTTAAATATTGGGCTTCCAGTAAGCGAGAGAGCTCGCATTGACAAGCACGTTGCTAACATCTCTCTGACCAACTTTATGCAATCCTATAGCTGGAATGATTTCTCTCTTTTCAATCGTTTAACTGGAAATTATTTGTGGAATACACAACGTTTTTCAGTATTTGAAAACGATCAAATGAATCGTGACTGGTTGATCTCCGATAGTTTTGGAGTGACTTACATGATTACGCCTCGTTGGGGCGCTCGATGGAATTTTCGTGTTGATATGGTTCGGTATTTGGATTCAAGCTGGAATCTCAGCTTTGGAGACAATATTTCAACTTTTGCAAACATAAGTGGATTTCAATTGTTTGCTAGTATGATCAACAACTCCTATCAAGAAAATGAAAGAGTGGATCTGGGTTACTACGATAAGTACCGTCGCGTTTTCCTAGGAGGGGTTACGTATGCTTTCTAAAAATCTGATAATTATAATGACAATTTTGGGACTGCTGTCGGCTTGTACTTCAGAAACAATTCCTGATCCGCAGTCGTCACTTCCTGACAATTCAAGTAATGAGAATATTGCTGAAAACGTTAACCAGAGTAATACGACCGTCGATACAAATCGTTATTCTGAAACTCACTTTGCAATTCGCAAGCTTATTGAACAAGAAAAGTGGCAGCAAGCCTACGATCAACTTGAATCCCAGCTGTATGGTCCAAGTTCACTGGATAAAGCGGTTTACACAAGTCCTGCATACAGCGGTTTTTTGGAGCTCTATGTCCAGCTGGGTAAAGAAATCAAACAAAAAGGCACAGAGGGGGCGGTGGCCCTGTGGAATCAATCATTAGCTCAATTTGAAGAGAGATTTATTTCACCGTGTATTGATCCTGGACAAGAAATTTGTGAAATGTTGGGTCAGGCGCTGACAGGCGAATCAAGTACAGTTTGGCTGGTACTAGAGTTGGCGGATACCAAAGAAGATCCGGTTACGAAGATGAAGGTTTTAGGTGCAGCCTATGATATTCAAAATCGTCGCGGTTCTAGTCGACTTGAAGAGTCTTATCTAAAAGTCGCATTGTCTGTCCTAGCCTCAGTTGAAGAGGGCTCGGCCAGCGTCTCACAAGATGTTCAAAACCAACATTTAATAAATGTAATCTCTCTGGCGACTAAAAAAGATTGGACACAACCAGATGCATACAAAATTTCGTGGTTCAAACTTATTAAACCATGGAGATATGAAGCTCAATCATCTCAGGCTCTGAATGATCTAAGAAAAGAGCTTATCTCATTTTTGCCGGTGTTTTCCCGCTTTGATTCCGAAGTTTCCGAAGGAATGAAAGCCGTCGTTGAAGAACGAATTAAAAAAATAATGGAAACCCGTAAAGATCTTTCTGTCTACCCAGCCTACTCGGATATAGATCTAAAAACATTGATGTCGGCACCTGCCGAGGTGTCCTATCTAGCCATTGAAATGTATTTTCAAAATGTTCCAGTGACCGATGCCAACGCATTTGTCACAAATGTTGCCGACAAAGCGGCATTTGTCGATGAGATGTACGAGGCTTCCAAGCTTCTTGTACGGTGGGATATTGCTCAGCTTGGAATCGAGTCGACTGAAAAACTGAGTTCAAAACTCGGTGAGCAGGACGCTATTACCAACGCCTTCTTTCAAGAGGTCTTAGATTGGAGTAAAACTCTGATTCCAATTTGGACGGAGTTCCATACAGTTCGTTTGTGGTCGGTGAAAACGTTTATTGAATCGAACATTAAGTACAGCCGAAAGTTTAACGAAATTGAAATCCAGGAATTTTTTACTTCAGTTAACAGAAATATCCTGCGGACAGTGACTTTCCCAAATATGCTAGCATTTGCCTATAACATGGCGAAAACGGAGTGGGCTGCTACGATTCGAATTTTGTGGCTCTCTTTTGAACTCGATTCGACAATCATCATGGATTATATGATGAACGGCCAATACTTTACTCCTTGGTTCAACTTTACGAATTTGACTCAAGAAAGAGTTTGGTACAAGGAAGATCAAAAAACACTTTTTCGATCTGATATGTTCGATGCGTTGTACTACTTTTTCACAACTCGCACACACGAAAATTATGGCATTGAAGCCAATGAATTTGTTGGCCTTCTAGCAGAAACTCTAATTAAACAGCGCCGAACCAAATACGAAGAAACCCTATTGGCACAGAAGCAAGCTTATTTCCAAGATAATGCTCCAGCCATAAACATGATTCGTTGGTGCCAAGGGATCAAGAACAACCAGCCTGAGCCAGAAGATATTCCCTACTACTCTTTGTCGAACTACATCACGACAGTCATTCTTCTGTTGCGAGCCGATGACCTTAGTGGGCACCCTCCTTTTTACTATGGTGACTACTATGAGTTAGGTGGTTTTGAAAGATTGCATACGACTAACGACAGGTATCGATTAGAGCTTGAGCCGATTTTATACACCCTGAATGAGTATCAAGAGATTGTTGAGCGGATTAAGGAGATGTACCCCTCTCTTGAAATGGGTGATTTGCAAGAATCGCGCGACAAGATCGCACAGTACGAACATTTTAAAATGACGTACCTTGGAGTTCAAAAAGCGATAATGAAAAAACAAGATGATTGCTTGTTTGTTGCTGAGAAAGAAGCCAAACGTCGAGTGCGTGAAAATGCTTTTGCACAGTACGATTACTTTTCCAAGGTTATTCACCCGTTGATGACCAAAGTGAAGTCCGGAGAAATCTCCACTGAACAAGCCAACGAAGTCATTCAGGCTTTTCATGGTAATCAAAAAGGTATTGGTGAGTACATTGATGCCTCCAACTCTGATGATCCGATTTACGTTATTGACCAAAACAGCTATTTGCTAAGAACCCGAATGTTTTTAACTGAAGGTGCAAAGTTTGAATCAGAGTTCACGGGCCGAATAGACGTTGATCCGATTGTTGGTTCCCAATTAAGGATACCAGTTCCATCGAACTTTTTGGAAGATCCGAGCAACAATCCCTATATGGACGACAACACGACAACTCGTTATATGTACTCGATGGGATATAACGCCGACGTCGAAACCTTTGCTCAGGCAGCATCAGCACGAACCACTGACGAGAGTCGCGCCGCGATCATGACCGACCGCTTTACCGAGTGGGACCAATATGAATTAGGGAAATATGCTTATATTTTTCGATATGTTGTCGAACAGCAAGTTATTTTCTATCAGATTCCAGAGCAGCGTTATTACGACGTAGAAAAGCCGAATTGTTGGGTGACTGAAGTCGGTGATTTGGGAGAGGACTGTGTCGTCGAAGAAACCGCTACGCTAGACCCAATTGTTAAATCAATGAAAAATATTCTTTTCGCATACCTGCTTGGAGAAAAAGACAAAAGATTTTTCGAGCTGGCTGAGTTGCAAGGTTGGGTGGGTTCCAACGCGCTTCATACAGTCATTGAATATGATCCAACTCTTCAGATGAATTATATGAGCGACACCTACCCCTACACCGCTGTTGCGGGAATTATGGACTACCCATACGAGTTGTTGTCAGCGGACACACTGGGAATTGGCTTCCAAACAGAATGGGATGTTGAACAGGCGAAAGGTAATGACCGCCCCATGGACATGAGTTGTGCCGGTCAACGAGATGGCTGTTATTGGGGTTGGGAACGATCTCAAGCGAAAGAGTTTTTCTGGGCTCGCTCTAAGAGACCAGGGTTTCTTTTTAACTATGATTATCAGATTGTTGAAGACGATTATGAGCGGATCTTGAATATGGTAATTCCGAAATACAACCGCCTCATTGAATTGGAGCGTAAAAGCGCAGAGATCATCAACCAAGTAACATCCAGTGAAGAGGCTGCGGAGTACATCACCAAGGTAGGAGATCGGAACATGGTTGAAATCAACATGTACCTTGAGCCTTCTGAACTTTACGGGTTAGACATCAACTTTACTAATAATGAACGCCTTTTTGAAAAGTTCTTTGAGGAGGAAACAGAAGGTTTCTTTTTGAAAGAACATAATTGGCAAGAAGAATTGAATATTCAATAAAGATCAACATCCGTTGATGTACAACATGGCCCGACATTCTTTGTCGGGCTTTTTTTATGGCCATATTGTTTTGGTTGTGTAAGTGTTTTAGCATGTTTAAAGAAACCTTGGCTGATCTTTCCGACAATCCATTTGAAATAAAAATCCTTGGCAAGGGTCTAATCTACAAAGTCGACCTGCAAGGACATATCGAGGTAAACCAACAGCAAATCCTATTAACAGTTCATGGATCTATTCGTTTTGGTGTTTGGAAAAGCGACGGAGAATTTCGTTCGATATATCGCCTGGATCTGGCTGATAACCCGTTTGTCGAGCATTCAATAAGGTTTCCCAAAATATCTTTTGTTGAAGAATACTTTCAAGACCAGGGCACAATTAAATATAAAAAAAACGAACAACAGGAGTTGGATGTTCCACTCCGCACACAACCGGTGTTTGACCCACTTCCCTTAGTATTTAAGTTATTCACTCTGATGCCTGGTGAAGATGTCTTGTATAGTGGAGGTCTTTTGGTTGGTGGAAAGCAAAAAGTATTTGAATTTGAAAAAAAACAGACTGACATTCGAGTTCAAGTGGATGGTCGCCCGCTATTTTCTGGCAAGATCAAAGATCAAACGATCACGATTGTACTTGCCAAAATTAAAGCCAAATTAGTTTTGCAAAGAGTTTAATTTTTCAAGCTCACTGCTGGGACTGCGGACATCAGGAGTGTCCGGGGTTTTCAGGTGGTAGCCGGCAAAACTTCCTAATTTTGGGTGATAGGAATGAACATTGATAACCTTTTTATAAAGACTTGTTTTTGTTAAGAAAATTTCGCTACTCGAGTTAACGACGATCATTTTCTTTTTAACATCGTTGGGTGCGGACCGCAGGATTTTAGCCGTTACTGGTCCACTTAAATGATAGACAATGGTGTCGGCTTGCTGGCTTTGTTTCCATGTTTTAAGGTTTTTTAAATGGAAGAGCCGCGATTTTTGTTGTTGCTTGTAAGTTGTAAGAAATCTCCATGAATAGCTATAAACGTGAACTTTCTTGTCTTTTAAGCTGACCTCGGGCGCTTGATTCTTAAAAACTTCGTGGAAAATGCGGTCATAGGTTTTTTTCAAAGGTATGCTCGCCAATATTTTACGTAGCGAGCGTTGATCAGGCTCCTTATGAAACTGTAGTTTATACCGAATTAGTCTTTGCAGTGACTCGTTTAAACGCGCCTCTGAGAGTCTCCCCTTTTTCACGGCTTGAATGACGGCCTGAACGGCTTGAGCTTGAACTCTGTGATTCCAGCCGACCATCACTAGGTCGTTGCCAGCCAAAATCGCCTGAACAGCTCTCTCGCCAATCGACATCTTATTTCCTTTGGCTCCACCCATTTGAATATCGTCAGTGAGCAGAACGCCATCGAAGCCCAGTCCTTGCCGGAGAACATTCTTTAAAAGTAAAGGCGAGAAGCTTGCTGGTTTACGGCTGGCGTCTATCAGAGGGTAAGAGATATGGGAGGCCATGATGGCAAAAGGTATTCGGTTGTTTTGCATCTCTTTATAAGGAGCCAGATCGTTGAACAACAATTCGGTCAAAGTTATTTGTTTATAGGGAGTCTTTAGGTGAGAGTCAGTGCGAACGCCGCCGTGGCCAGGAAAGTGTTTGGCTGTGGGCAGTATACCAGCATCGATAAGGCCTTTTGAAAAAGCCGTCGACATTTTGTTTACAATCTCTTTCTGGTCACTAAAAGAACGATTACCCAGGAAGTCGGTAAAGTTCGTGTTCGAAATGTCCACCACCGGAGCTAAATTCATATTAAAACCGAGCGCTGTTAAAAGGCGTCCGGTCACGAATCCAGCGTCTTGTACAAGTCCTTCGTTATCAGTTAAAGCCAGTGTTCGTGCGCTGGGCAGTGAGGGTGAGGTTTTGATCCGTATGACTTTCCCTCCCTCCTGATCAACAGCAATTAACAGAGGAACCTTTGAATGCTTGAGGGAATCCTTTTGAGCCCTTTCATTCAAGGCTTTCACTTGATTAAGGGTTTTGATGTTTCTTCCAAATACAATTATAGCTCCAGGATAGAGCTTGTTCATGGCGGTGCTTAAAGATTGATTGTACTTTGAGCCTGTAAAACCAAATATAAAAAGTTGGCCAACTTTTTTGTCGAGAGGCATCTCTTCAATGATTTCTTCTATTGATTTTGTTGAATCATAAGAAAAGGCGGTGTGACTGAAAAGAATAAGGGAGAACAAGAGTCCATAGATGTATTTCATCTCTCTATTCTAACAAAACTTCGTTACAAAAAACCATGTCAGAGATTTGGCCCAGACTTTGGGTGTTGTCTTCAGGCAGAAGGTGAATCAGGACAGAATCGCAGCAGATACTCAACCTCTTCGAGTACACGTGGCCAAGTGATTTCTTTGATTCGAATTTTAAGTCGATTGTCTGGTGTAATGCTGTATTTCTTGTTGTTCTGAGAAGTCAGTTGAATAACTTTTTCTACTGGTAGTGGAGTTTGCTCGGTAAAACTAAGGACCAGGTTCTCTTTACCACTAGAGATATCTTTTACGCCTAGTAAAAGGCAGTGGTGACGAATCAACATTATTCCGAGGAGATTAATGACTTCCTCTGGGGGTTTTCCAAATTGGTCTTTCAGTTCTTCTTCTAGGTCGTCGATGTCTGAGGCCTGTTCGATTTGAGTAAGGGCTCGGTAATAAGACAGGCGCAGACGAATATTTGAAATATATGAATTCGGAATAAAAGCTTTTATTTTCAAATTGATATCAGGCTCAACCGTGTCGACCTTCTTTTCGCCCTTAGCTTCTTGTATCGCTTCCTCAAGAAGTTGCATATAGAATTCATATCCAACCTGATCGATCATTCCAGACTGCTCTTCACCAAGAAGAGTTCCTGCCCCCCGGAGTTCAAGATCATATTGAGCAATCTGCATGCCGCTACCCAGCGTCGTGTTTTCTTGAATAACCTTAAGCCGCTCTTTGGCGACATCCGTCAACTTTTTATTCGGCTCAGTTAACAAGTAACAGTAAGCGCGTCGCCCGCTGCGGCCTACCCGGCCACGAAGTTGGTAAAGCTGGCTTAAACCAAAGCGGTCCGCATGATTGATCAAAATTGTGTTGGCATTTGGAATGTCGACTCCAGACTCAACGATGGCTGAGGCCACTAGAACTTTGATGTCGTTATTAAAAAACGAAACCATGACCGATTCGAGTTCCTTTTCCTTGAGCTGTCCGTGACCGACACCAATGGGGATGTCGGGCAAAAGCTGACGCAGTTCTTCTGTGATGGAGTAGATACTTTGAACTCGGTTGTGGAGGAAAAAAACCTGACCACCTCTTTGAACTTCGGTTTCAATGGCGCGTTTTATAATTTCTTTATCATGACGACAGATGAAGGTTCTAATTTCAAGCCGATCCACCGGGGCCGTATTAATTAAACTGAGGTCTCTAATCTTTAGAAGACTCATATTGAGAGTGCGTGGTATTGGAGTGGCAGAAAGGCTGACGGTGTCGACGTTGACTTTCATCTTTCGAATCCGCTCTTTATGTTTAACCCCAAATTTTTGCTCTTCATCAATCACTAAAAGTCCCATATCAGCAAACTCAACGTCTTGGCTTAAAAGACGGTGGGTCCCGATAAGGATATCGACTTCCCCCTTTTTTGTGTTTTCAAGGGTTTTTTTAACTTCGGCTCGTGATTGCAGTCGATTGACCACTTTGATGTTAATGGGCCAGTCTCGAAATCGCTTTTTAAAAGTTTCAAAGTGCTGCATTGTCAGGACCGTGGTGGGCGCTAATACAGCCACTTGCTTCTTGTTGGCGGCGACAACAAAGGCGGCGCGCATGGCGACTTCGGTTTTACCAAAACCAACATCGCCACAGATCAGTCGATCCATCGGTTTTGTACTGGCCAGGTCCGACATGATATTTTCTATAGCTGCCATTTGGTCTTCAGTTTCTTGATAGGGAAAGGCATGAAAAAAATCGGATACATCATCAGTGTCAATTTTATATGGGGGGCGAGTGGAGTTAATGCGCTCAGCATAGAGTTTGATCAGATCATGCGCCATTTCGCGAAGACGTTTTTTTGTCTTAGTTTTCACGTTTGAAAAACGAGCACCGCCGAGCTTATCCAACTGAGGCTCTAGTTTTTCTGAGCTGTATTTGTGAATCTGATGAATTCTATAAATAGGAAGAAAGAGTTTGTCTTTGTCTTTAAACTCGAGAGAAATAAATTCAGTATCAATTCCGGCAACAGGCATTTTAATAAGGCCGTTGAATTGACAGACTCCGTGAACGGCATGAATGACATAGTCGTTTTCACGAAGCTCTCCAAAGCTCAAGTGTTTAGCGCGTTGACTGGACTCCTTTCGTTCCGATTTTTGAAAAGACCGGCCAAGAAAATCTTCAAGACTAAAAATCGCCAAATCTTCAGAAGGTAAAATAAAGCTGGATTTTAATTTTTTGGAGTAAAAGTGAAGGTGGTTGAAACGATTCTCAGACAAGAGGTTGTCGACTTTAAAACCCTCGGCGCCGTCATAGAAGTGGCAAACATAGCCTTGATTTTCAAAAACGAGTTTCAGACGATCAAATTGGGGTTGCCCCTTAACGGAAAAGAGTTTGTGTGTTTTGTCAGGAAGATTTTTTACCCGCGTTATTAAATCCTGTACCCGTTCATTGAATTTGCTGCTCTTTGGTTTATGAATGCTTTTAGCCGAAATTTCGACATGCTGTTGGTCAATGGCATCAGCGGTATCAATAATATTCAGTTTCTCAACATGAACCTTTTTAGAAAACTCATTTTCAAGACTCAGAAAATCAACAAACAATTCATTGGGGGGTAGCGGATGTCGATCCTCTTTGTAAAAGCCTTCGAGCAGGGAGAGTTCTTTTTGCCTGAAAGTTTCGATGTTCAAGTGTTCAAGCATCCATACCGTCGGTGGTGTTTGAAAGTAATGATAGGGAGACAGGGGCTCAGGATGAAACAATGGGAGATGATACTCCAAGTTTTCGCCGTATTCGTCCCTTCGCAAGTGATTGACTAAAACTTGCAATTCTGGCTGGTTCATTTGAAGTAAAGTTTGGGTTGCAGAAACAGTATTCTTTGAATCGAGGATCACTTCGCGGGCAGGAATGACCGTAAATTGACTAATTTCCTCTACGGTGCGTTGATCGGAAGCACTAAATGTCCGCAGGCTCTCGATTTCATCATCAAATAATTCGATTCGAACAGGGTGCTGCATTTGGGGAGAGAAAATGTCGACAAGGCCGCCCCGGTTCGAGAATTGTCCGCGATCTTCGACAAGTGGGCTGGATAAATAGCCGATTTTAATTAGGTTTTCGAAAATATCAGGAGAAATAGTGTCACCCACTGAAAACTGCAAACAACGGTCATAAAAGGTGTCCATCGGCAGCGTTTTTTGTAACAGGCCTAATATAGGAGCTACGAAGATTTGATTTTCATTTTCATTTAGAGCGTGAAAAAGCCACCGGAGCCGGTCATGGACCTGACGATGACTAATCTGCACACCCGCGAAAACATGGGGATCGTAGGAGGGCAGGTTGTGAACGGGTTTTTGACTCCAAAAATGGAAATTTTCGGTGAAGCTGCGAGCTTTTTCAGCATCCTCGGTGATTACGAGCTGTGGTCCCGTGATTTTTGCTGAGTTGGCTAGGTAGTAGGCTAAAGTTTCCACCGGCAAAGATGTGGTCACGTCGAGAGAAAAAGCCCCCTCTTTTTTAAGCAAACCATCCAAATAATTTCGCATGTGTTCTTATTCAGAATGGGACTCCTGTTGTCAAAGAAGGGTCTGAAATGACTGAGAAAAGATGCTATGCGGCACCCAGTGGAAGCTGGAGCGGAAGGCGGTCTCGTTGTATAGAGGATGAACACATATTGAAAAAATAGGAAGTGGTTATGGAAGTTATCGTGCCTATTTTGGTTTTGACCCTCGTGGTTGCAACCTTTGGCAGTCTATTAGTCTTCGTGTCGTCGATTTTAGGTCCCAAAAAACATTATACCCGCACCAAGTACATGCCTTACGAATGTGGGCTGCCAGGAACGGAAAGTGATAAGTCGAATGTTTCGGTTCGATTTTATTTAACAGCGATATTGTTTATCGTCTTCGATATAGAAATTCTATTTATGTATCCCTGGGCTTTAACTTACAAAGAATTTGTAAGTGCAGGTTATGGTGCTTACATCTTTTGGACAATGTTTGTTTTTATTGCTCTCTTCCTTTTTGGTTTGGTTTGGGAGATTCGGTCTAAAGCATTGGAGTGGGACTAATGGGTGGCTCAGGTTTTGAGATTTTAATCAATACAGTAAAAATGTTGGCAATCTTTTTGCTCATGGTTCAACTTGTTCCAATTTTAGTTTGGGTCGAACGAAGAGGTTCGGCGTTCATTCAAAATCGTTTTGGTCCAAATCGTGTGGGCCCCTTGGGATTAACTCAGCTTTTGGCTGATGCCGTGAAGTTTCTTTTCAAAGAAGAATTTCGGCCACCCAAAAGTGTTGCGTTTATGTACTATGCCGCACCCGTTGTGGCCTTGATCCCTGGAGCATTGGCTTTTGGCTCGATCCCATTGTCGGCACCTTTCACCCTTGAGTATGGTGGCGAAACTTATTCGTTTATGTTTCAAAGTTTTCATTTAAACGCCGGGATCGTTTTTGTCTTAGCGATCTCGTCTCTTGGCGCCTACGCCCTGTTGTTTGCAGGTTGGGGTTCAGCCAATAAGTACTCGTTAATGGGTGCGATCCGAGCGAGTGCTCAGATGATCAGTTACGAGCTGGCTTTGGGACTTTCGTTGGTTGGAATTCTACTTATCTATGGAAGCTTCGATTTTTCTAAAATCATTGAAGCGCAACAAGGGCCATTGAGATTCGTGTTATTAGGGAATCAAATCGTCCTTGATTTCCTTCCCAACTGGGGGATCTTTTATCAGCCGCTTGGGTTTATTCTGTTTTTTGCTGCGACCTTTGCCGAAACCAATCGCGCGCCTTTTGACTTGCCAGAAGCCGAGGCTGAATTGGTGGCTGGATATCACACGGAATATGGTGGTTTGAAAATGCTGATGTTTTATATCGGCGAGTACGGCCACATGATGGTGGCGTCGGGTCTTCTTGTAACCTTTTATTTTGGCGGATGGGATTTACCTTTTGGGTCGGAATTCTTGAAGGAAAGCATGGGCTCGTCTTTCCTTTACTCACTTGTCATGCACCTTGTTTTTATGACGAAAGTGTTGCTGTTTTTATGGGTTTTTATTTGGGTGCGATGGACCTTGCCGCGATTTCGATATGATCAGCTGATGGATCTTGGTTGGAAAACAATGTTGCCTTGGGCCCTTTTTAACACTGTTGCAACCGCCGTAATTGTTGTTCTTTTCAACTCGATGGGGAGCTAAAAATGACAGAAGTCATAATGTTTTATGTGTTTGCCGGTTTAAGCTTGTTTGCTGCCTTGGGTGTGTTGTTGCATCCCAACCCCATCATGAGTGTACTACATCTTGTGGTTGCTATGATCGGAGTGGCCGGTTTGTTTTTTAACTTACACGCCCCGTTTGTTGGGTTGGTGCAGATTCTTGTTTATGCCGGAGCGGTCATTATCCTTTTCCTTTTTGTGGTCATGATTTTCGATGTGAAAACAGAAGGAAAACAGGTTTTTTCCTACGGCACAATCGCCAATGGCGTAAAGATTCTTTTTGGTGGAGCCCTTTCGGGATTAATTCTCTTCTCAATTCTTTTTGAGATGGAGAGTTTCAATTACCAACCGACAAACGCAATGGCTCCGCAATTTGACGTGCGAAATTTATCAAAAGTTTTATACACAGACTATTTATTCATGTTCGAAGTGCTCGGCCTTTTATTATTGGTCATTCCAATTGGAACTGTGGCTCTATCGCGAATTCGAGGAGGAACCCATGCTAAGTAGTGCAATGACAATAGGCTTGGGGCATTACATTTTTGTTTCCGGAGCTTTGTTTGTAGTTGGCCTTTTGGGCGTGCTTTTGCGGAAAAATATTATCGTAATTTTGATGTCCATTGAGCTCATGCTCAACGCGGTTAATTTAGCATTTGTCACTTTCGGGTACTATTTTGACGATGTGAATGGGGCCGTTATTACACTTTTTGTAATTGCTATTGCGGCTGCCGAGGCCGCCGTGGGACTGGCTTTAGTGGTGAATCTATTTAAAAATTTCCGTGAGCTCAACATACGATTTTTTGAGCATCTTAAAGGGTAAGGGCTACGAACTATGTTTTATCTTCTATTATTTGCGCCTCTTGTTGGATTTTTAATAAATGGTGTTCGATTTCGCAGTCAGAACGCAAAAGTCGCTGGAGCGATAGCGTGTTCGGCTATGGCCGTATCGTTTTTGTCGGCCGTCGCTTTCTTTTTTCAGCTTAAAGGACTGCCGGCTGATGAGCGCGTTTTTAAATTTGTTCTCTTTAACTGGATTCAGGTGGCGAACTTTAGCGCGCCCATGTCTTTTACAATCGATCCATTATCCATGGTGATGACTTTGATTATCACAGGGGTTGGATTTCTGATCCACCTGTTCAGTGTTGGTTATATGGACCATGACGAGAGGCCTGCAAAGTATTTTAGTTATCTGAACTTATTTGTTTTCAACATGCTTTTGCTCGTCCTTGGTAGCAATCTTTTGGTTATGTTCGTGGGCTGGGAAGGGGTGGGCCTTTGTTCTTACCTACTTATTGGTTTCTGGTTTACCGACCCAGCAAAAGCGGCCGCTGGGATGAAAGCATTTATTACCAATAGAATCGGTGATGCTGGATTTCTTTTAGGGATATTCACTTTATTTTCCGTTTTTGGAACAATTAGCTTTGAGGGGATCAATAGCTTTGCCATGAACAACCCCGACGTTCTAGCGACGGGTGGATTCACAGGAGGATGGGGCGCACCCGTGACCTTGGCTTGTCTTTTTCTTTTTGTTGGCGCCATGGGTAAATCAGCTCAAATTCCACTTTATGTTTGGCTCCCTGATGCGATGGCTGGACCGACTCCGGTTTCGGCTTTGATTCACGCGGCGACGATGGTTACGGCCGGTGTCTATATGATAATACGTTTAAATCCTGTCTTTTTGATCGCACCAGATGCCATGTTTGTAGTGGCTTGTGTGGGCGCGGCCACAGCTCTAATGGCAGCCACGATCGGTGTATTGCAAAACGATATCAAAAAAGTATTAGCTTATTCAACGGTCTCACAGCTTGGGTACATGTTTCTTGGGGTGGGCGTGGGCGCCTTTGGTGCCGCACTGGCGCACCTTATGACCCATGCTTTCTTTAAAGCCCTTATGTTTTTAGGTTCAGGTTCGGTTATTCACGCTATGCATGAAGAACAGGATATGCGAAAAATGGGTGGATTAAAAAAACAAATGCCAATCACTCATTGGACATTTGTTATGGGTTGGTTGGCTATTATTGGAGCCCCATTGTTTTCGGGCTTTTTCTCAAAGGACGAAATTCTTTGGATGGCCTTTCATTCACCACGTGGAAGTGTTGTGCTTTGGGGTGTCGGCTTTGTGGCTGCTCTTTTTACGGCCTTCTATATGACGCGATTAATGGCGATGACGTTTTGGGGGAAATCTCGTGTACCAAAAGAGGTTCATCCCCATGAATCTCCTTGGACAATGACTGTTCCCCTTATAGTGTTGGCTTTTCTTTCGGTTTTTGCTGGGTGGCTATGTGTGCCCCACGGTGTCGGCACTCTCTTTGGTCACATGCACAATTATTTGGACGATTGGATTCACCCATTAATGGCCACGTTTGATATGCCTCATGGAGAAAATGACCTTCAAATTGAATTCATGCTAATGGGACTCACTTTGTTTTTGGTTTTTGTAAGCTCACTGGTTGCTTACACTTTATATGCTAAAAAGCCTGAAGTGGCAGAAAGAAATAAAGAGAGATTCAAAGGTCTCTACGAGTTGGTTTACAATAAATATTGGGTGGATGAGGCTTATTTTAAGGCTCTGATCAATCCATTGGTTCGTTTCTCGCAAGGTCTGTGGTCGCGAGTGGATGTGAAGGTCATTGATCGATTGACCTACAATATTTCAGATATGGTGAAGAATGCTGGCGGCGGGCTTAAAATGGTTCAGTCAGGAAATTTGCAAATGTATGCCCTTTATATACTTATTGGGTTGGTTTGCAGCCTTTGGTTTTTAATGGAGAGATAACGAATGTTGTTAAGCGCTTTAATTTTTCTACCCTTCTTTTTCGTGGTCTTAGTGGTTGCTAGTCCAGAACGCCTGGCAAAGCCAATTACATTGGTTTCGACCTTGGTGCACTTTGCCTTTTCCCTTTTGTTATTCAAGCATTTTGATCCGACAACGGCCGATCTTCAGCTGGTAGAGAAAGTGCCATGGTTGAAGGAGCTTGGAATCACCTACTTTTTGGCAATTGACGGGATATCGTTTTGGCTTGTACTTCTTACGACCTTTCTTACACCTATTGTGGTTGCGGCCAGTTGGTCGACAATCAACAAGCAAGTTAAAGCCTTCCATATTTCTCTTCTGGTTTTAGAGGCGGCGATGATTGGGTCGTTTGTTTCGTTTGATACAATCTTGTTTTATAT
The DNA here is from genome assembly GCA_964230555.1 of Bdellovibrionales bacterium. Lineage (GTDB taxonomy): Bacteria > Bdellovibrionota > Bdellovibrionia > Bdellovibrionales > JAGQZY01 > JAGQZY01. Next base: position 5,317 of record CAXRIX010000026.1, on the reverse strand, counting down.
CTTCTTTGAGCTGTCTTTAATACCGATGTATTTTATTGTCGGTATTTGGGGTGGCGAAAACCGTATTTATGCGACCATGAAATTCTTTATCTACACAATGGTGGGCTCTTTACTGATGTTAGCTGGAATCATCTATTTGATTTTCCAGTGCGATGCACAGCTGGGTGGGTTAAGCGCAAGCGTGTTGGATTTTTATAAGCTTCGCTTACCATTTATTTACGGCAGTTTTATTAGCCCTCAGAACATCTTGTTCTTTGTGTTTTGTCTGGCCTTTGCAATCAAAGTACCAATGTTTCCGTTTCATACATGGCTTCCCGACGCCCACGTTCAAGCCCCAACCGGTGGCTCCATGATTCTAGCTGGAGTGATGTTGAAAATGGGAACATACGGCTTTTTGCGTTTTGTTTTGCCCATGTTTCCCCAAGCCGTTGCGACTTGGACGCCCATGTTTATGGCGTTGGGTGTGATTGGCATTGTTTACGGGGCCCTGGTGGCCATGGTGCAGGTGGATATTAAAAAGCTTGTGGCGTATTCGTCGGTCTCTCACATGGGCTATGTCATTCTTGGGCTTTTTGCCATGAATATGTATGGATTGCAGGGGTCTCTATTTCAAATGCTCGCTCACGGTATTAGCACAGGGGCGCTCTTCATGTTGGTGGGAGTTCTTTATGAAAGAACCCATTCCCGTAAAATTGCTGACTATGGGGGATTAGCGAAGGCTGTTCCGATATATACTATATGTTTTATGATTATTACTTTTTCGAGCATCGCGGTTCCCATGACCAACGGGTTTGTTGGTGAGTTTTTGATCTTATTTGGATCTTGGCAGGCCTCGAAGTTATATGCGGGCATTGCGGTTTTAGGTGTCATCTTGGGCGCGGCTTATATGCTTTGGATGGTTAAGAAAGTCTTTTTTGGTGAAGCCGGCGAAATCGTAAAAAAATATTCCGATATTAAGGACATGAACCTCAGAGAAATGTTGGCAATTGCCCCGCTGATTGTTTTGGTATTTTGGATGGGGCTTTTTCCAGGAACATTTTTAAAATATTCGAACAAAAGCATGGATCACTTAGTGCAAAACAAACAAGAGTACCGATTAAAGCAATACAGTGTTTCTCCCCAGAAAAGTTCTACAGTAGGAGATCGTCGTGAATTTTAATGTTTCAGAACTTATTATTGTAACACCGCTCGTTTGGCTTTTCATTGCAAGCGTTATCCCGTTGACGGTTAAAGCCTTTCGCGATGGGCAGGAGATGAATCCTTTTACTTCACTGATGTGGGCTGTATTTGGTCTTGTCGGCGCGGCGGGGTTGAACCTTTCTGTTGTGAAAAGTTTTTGGAAGATCTCGGAATTGAATTTTGTTGAAGCTTTCTCAGAAGCGATTGTTATCGACGGGATCACAGTTTGGGGTTCATACATTATCTATCTGGTTGTAGGGTTTTGTTTATTTCTGCTTTATGACAGTAAAGCGACTCGCGACCGTCAATTTTCAGAGCATATTTTCTTGGTTCTTAACGCAACAATCGGCATGGTTTTGGTTGTTATGTCGAACAACCTAATTGTTACATTCATCTCCATTGAGTTAATGTCTTTATCGCTTTACCTGTTGATAGCGCTAAACAAAGAGAAGCTTCTTTCAAAAGAGGCTGCGTTTAAATATTTTGTTCTTGGGGGCGTTGGATCGGCTATCCTATTGTACGGTATCGCATTTATATACGGTGGTGGGGGCAACACCAGCACCAACTTGCACGAGATTGGTCGCTTGGCCGCACAAGATTATCAAAAAGAAGTTTTCTTTCGCTTTGGAGTTATTTTAACATGTGTTGGTTTTGCATTTAAAATTGCCTTAGTTCCTTTTCATTCCTGGACGCCGGATGTTTATCAGGGGGCCGCTTCACCGATCAGCGGAATTATGGCGACGGCGGTGAAGGTGGCATCTTTTATAGCGTTTCTACGCTTCTTTTTGTATGCCGATTTCTACGACTTAGACACCGATAAGTTTGTTTGGTTTATGCAGTGGTTGGCCGCTTTAACAATGATAGTTGGTAACGTAGCGGCGATCATGCAAGATAACTTTAAACGCATGCTGGCCTACTCAAGTATCGCTCATTCCGGTTATGCTTTTATGGCGGTGATCGTTTCGTCCTTCGGAACCGATAGTGATGCCGGTATCACCAGTTTAATGTTTTATCTTATTTCCTATTCAGTAATGACGGTTGGAACGTTCGCGCTAGTCGTCGTTTTAGAAAAAAATGCCGACACTGTTGTTTTGATGTCCGATCTAAAAGGACTTTCTAAAAAGTCTCCACTGATTGCCATCAGTTTATCAGCGCTTATGTTTAGCTTGGCGGGACTTCCTCCAAGTGTCGGCTTTTTCGGAAAATTTTATATCTTTTCAGCAACAATAGAGCAGGGATTTTATTGGCTCACATTTATTGGTGTCATTGGCTCAATCATTAGTGTTTACTACTACTTACGGCCGGTTGTAATGATGTATATGGTGGAAGGTGATGGCTATTCGGCGCGCAAAGAAGCGATGTTTTCGCAAGCCATAGTGGTTATTTCTGCCGTTGGCGTGGTTGTACTTGGAATCCTCTCATCAAGAGTGTTTCGTTTCGTGCAAAGCTCCATAACAGAATCGCTGTAATTTATTAGAAACAATGTAAAATAAAGGCATGAAAGTCATTTTGTGCCTCCTAATTTCCGTGGCTTGCGCGGCTCCGTTATTTGCTCAACCCGAGCAAAGCTCTACCCCTGTGACAACAACAGAGAGTCTTTCACAAAGCTTGGAACAATATAATCAACCGATCGACCCGGAAACGATTGTTAGTCAATACAATGAGGTCAGCGAGTTGTGGCAGCAAGTGGCTCTTCACTTAAAAAGCCTTTTCCACCGTTTGCCCGACTCCGAAGTCCAGGGAACAGATCAATCCATGCAAGACTGGCAAGCCGAGGTTAGCAAACGCTTCTCTTTGCTGAGAAGAGCCGGTAGAGAAAGAGCGCGATATCTAGAGGAGTTGCAAAACCAGAATCTCAGTTTATTTAAGGTCGATAATGAAACGTTTCAAAGAATGGGTATTGAGGTCACTTTAATCCCATACAAGTTTGTCGCCTATTTTTATGAAAAGGCTTACTGGTTTCGCAGTCAGTTGAATGAGGGATTTTCTGGTTTTTATTATCTTGTTATCGAACTTTTAATACTACTAGCAATTCTATTAATCCCATTTGTCTTTGTGAAGCTTTCAAGACGAATCGAAAAACAGATTGATTTACAAAAAAGACGTTCTTTTTACTTAAGCTATCGATCGTCTTGGCACAGAAGTTTAACCAATACGTTGCCTGTAATAACTGAATACATGCCTTGGCTATTTGCGCTGGTTGCAATTCGGGTGGTGGGTTGGCTGCTCCAGTTTTCGGAATTCAAAGAGTTTTCCTATTTACTTCCGTATTTTAACTATTTTGTGTTTTATAAACTGTTCCGAGTGACTTTAGAGTTGGGTTTGCGTGAGTTTGTTTCGCACCTGCCGATGGACTCTAAGGAAAACCTTAATCAAAAAATCCAAAACACTTCAAAATTTTTAGGCCTTCTTTTGTTTGGAATCTATTCTGTAAAGACAGCCTTTCAAAGCATTCTTGGCCAGTCTTTAATATTTTCATTTATTGAACCATTTTTTGGAATTTTAATCCTTTTATTATTATTTTATGTTTCTGCTCGCTGGGAAATAGAAATTGAAAAATATCTAAGAAACACAAATATTTTAGTTTTTCAGAAATACTCAAAGCGAATGGAGAATCGTTACTCGCTGTTCCTTAGTTTACCCGGGCTGGTGTTAATTTTGGCGCATTTTACAGCACGAAAACTAATCGAGTGGAGCTCTCAATTTGAGTTTGTAAAATTGCTTTATGCAAGAGTCTTAAGAGTCAAGTATGAGTCTACCCGAGGTGACACCTCCGGATTGTCCCTGGTTGGAGACGAGTATAGAGAAAAGTTTTTAGCCCACTGTGAAGGATCTTGGAAAGACTATCTGTTTGAGAGAGAGTTTTTTAAAAAGATAGAAGCTCAAGTAAGTCACTGGAACCAAGAAGACAATACAGAGCAAACTGTAGCGATTTATGGCCCAAAGGGGTCAGGCAAGTCCATTTTTTTAAATCAGGCGGGCGGCTTTTTTGAGGAGAAAGGTTACAATGTTTTACACCTGTCTGTTCCTGAACGAGTTTTTTCTGAAAAGTCATTTGAACAAACTTTCGAGCCGATTTTCAGTCTTCCTGAAGATCAGAAAACAATTGTCTTTTTAGACAATGCTCATAACCTTTTTCTATCAACTATTGGTGGATTTAAAATCTACCAGCAGTTTTTAGAAAAAACCGAAGAGCTTAAACAGGTTTTTTGGGTGGCCACGTATAATGAATATTCCTGGCAGTTTCTTAATAGTGTACTTGGAAAAAACCAGTATTTTCGTTTGGAGTTACAAATCCCTCGCTGGACGGCCCAAGAAATTAAAGAAATGATTTTAAGTTTTCATGAGAAAATGAAATACCAAATTGAATATGATCAGATTTTTCGTTCAAACCAAAGGCTCAACGAAGAGGTGGCTTCTGCTGAAAGCCGGTATTTCTACCTTATTTGGGAGAGGTGCAACGGTAATCCGGGCATGGCCATTTATTATTGGTTTAAAAGCCTTCGGGTGATCAATGATTCGAAATTGAAAGTCTGTTTGCCAGCTGAAAACCCTGTTGGTGAGCTGAGCCAATTGCATCAAGAAATGCACTTTGTGTATGCAAGTTTGTTGAAACATGAAAACCTTAATATAAGTGAAGCTTCGCGTGCCACAAACCTTCCTCGGTCCGTTGTGAAACAGGCGATCTTTCGAGGAATTGAAGAAGGCTTCCTAACAGAGAGAGACAATCGTTATTGTGTTGGCCTGGATTGGCTCGATGATTTGAAAAGATATCTAAGAGGGAAAAATTTAATATATGAAATCAACGGATAGTTTGGCTGAGTTTTTCCAGCTTTTACAGTTTCAAAAAATCCTCATCGTCATACTTGGGCTTGTTCTCGTAGTGATCGTTGGAAAAATATTAAAGAGGCTTTCTGAAAGGCTTAGTGAAACAGCCCCTAACTATAGACTCCAGTCTTTACAAATAACAACAATCTTAACATTTGCCCTGTATATTTTTGGAACAATTGGCCTGATTTTTGGTGTCCTTAATCCATCGAAAGAATTATTGATAGCTCTGGGTGGTTCGGCAGCCGTGGCCGTTGGTTTTTCTATGAAAGATCTCGTGGGCTCTATTGTAGCGGGAGTCACCCTGTTA
>CAXRIX010000025.1:0-20506 GCA_964230555.1 Bdellovibrionales bacterium | reverse complement strand
CAAACAAATCTTAAAGACTCAAGACTTGGATTTTGTGCAACTGACTTACAATATCGATAAAACAGAGGCAGAAAAAGAGCTGATTCCTTTGGCGCAAAAGATGGGCGTTGCCGTTATTGCCAATCGCCCGTTTGCAGGCGGTCGCTTAATAGAAAAAGCTAAGAAACACAAGTTGCCTCATTTCGCCAAAGACCAAAATATCGAAAATTGGGCTGAGTTTCTTTTGAAATATATAATCAGCCATCCGGGAGTGACTTGCGCCATCCCGGCAACCAGCCAAGTGGACCATATGAAAGAGAACATGAAGGCATGCCATGGAGAACTCGTGTCTGAGAAAACAAGAGCTCAGATGAAATCGTTTTTCGCCACTTTATGATTAAAGATCTAAGTAGCTATCAGCTTGGTGACTTTGTTATGTTCTCTGAAAGTGTTTACCTTGAAATCATCAAGCTTTATTTAAACCAGATTTGGCCATTCCACTTTGTCTCACTTGGACTGTCCGCATTTATTCTTTATCTTCTGTTCAGAAAAGTAAAACGCCGATGGGTTTTTCTAATCACAGGAGGCTTCTGGTTCTTTATCGGCTATTTTTTCTACTCGCAAAACCTGCTCAGTATAACTTGGGTGGCACAGTATCTGGCCTATATCTGCTATCTCCAAGGGAGCTTGCTTATCCTGACAGCGGGTATAGCGAAGGCAGACCCATCACATCACTCCGTCCACAGCGTTCAGCGCCATATCGGTCTACTGATTTTTGCCATGACAGCCGTTTTCCCATTTTCATGGCCCCCTTTAGTTTTTGGCTATGGCCCGCTTTCCACAGCTTTAGGCACAATAATTCTTCTGTGGATGAGTCTGCGTAAGAGGTCAGCCTTTGTCTTGAGTTTACTTCCGACACTGGTGGCGATTTTTCATCTTCTTCTGTTTTGGTATTTTTTGAGAAATTAAATAGACCTTTCGAATAGACTCTACCGCAAGAAATCATGGACCGTAAGCCGAGCTTTGGCCTTGATCATTGAGGCGAAGCACGGCAATCAGTCTATGAACCTTTGATCTTTAAAATGCAGTGACTTTTCAGATGGACCTAAAGGCATTCGACATTTAAAATTTATCTTGATTCTCGAAGGAGTTTGCATTGGCTGCAGGTGATTGGAAAGAAATGTATCAAGCCGCCTTGGATGGCGACCTAGCATTGGTTAAACATCATATAAGGATGGGTGTGAATCCTAATTACCAACATCCAGAAATATTAGCGACTCCTTTGGTCGGGGCCATCCTAAATAACCATTCCGAAGTAGCGATATTTTTATTGAATAATGGTGCCGACCCCAAGCTCGAGTCATACTTTGACAACCTAACCCCCATCAAAGCTGCTAAAAAATTAAAAAACAAAGTTGTCATTGCTGCCATAAAAGAAAGGTGACACCCCGAGGCACCGGTCGCATTATACAACGGAAGATGACTTGAAATTTCTCTACCATAATTTCCGCCCCTACTTTCTCTCATTTTGTAATCAATCAATTCGAGTTTTACTATTTGATACTTATTAAAAGCGTTTGCAATTTGTTTTCATGTAAGTGCCAGTGACAAGTATTAAAGAATACCGTTATCTACAAACCAATCATTTGTGTTAAATATTTCACGGCCTATCAACACCCGCAACAAGACAAAAATTCTAAGTTTTGAGATTCTTGCAGCATACAAAGGAGATGTTATGAAAACATTTATTAAGTACACAGTTTCAATGATCGCTATGTTATGGACCGTACAGGCTTTCGCTGGGCAAGGTGGCCACAGCTCTGAAGCCGGCATGAAGGACCATAAGATGAATTCGCAATACAAGCAGCACAAAAAGTTTTCGAAGCAAACCGTAAAGGACGTACAGAGAACACTTAATGATAAAGGCTATACAGTTGATGTCGATGGGGTACTAGGAACCGAATCTAGAAACGCGTTGGCTTCTTTTCAACAAGACCAAGGGTTGGCTGTTAAAACCGGTGAACTAAACCAAGAAACTGTTGCGGCGCTCAACATTAGTACGGCTAGTAACTCGATGGAGCAAACCCGTCAACCAGCCAGTATTAACAACCGTGAATCTAAGCCAAAAAATATGGACAACAATATGCGCGACGATTCGAAAACGGATTCTAATACGACCTACGACGAAAACTATTAATTAATATTATAGAGTCTCTTAGAAGACCTTAGAGTTCATATGTGAAGTCATCTTCACATTTTCTGGAGATTTCCTGCACACTTTGTTAAGATTAACAGGTGTTAAAGGCAGGAAGTCTCCATTTGTTTTTTATATTTTGTCTGGTGTTCCCAGCCGATGGGTATAGTCAGAAACTGTCTGTCTCCACTCAGCCTCAGGTTTTAAAAATTGCTGTCATCGATACAGGTGTTGATTTTGAACATGAACTCTTACAGGGACTGGTCAGGATTCCCTCAATAAACGATGGCATCGATGATACCGGGCACGGGACCCACATTGCTGGCATCATTGCTAATTTTTTGATTAAAAAACATTTAAAAAATCGAATCGAAATTATTCCGATTCGGTATTACCACTCGTCATCAAGTAATAAAGACCTGACGCTGTCTCTAGCCGAAGCGATTGATAAAGCGATAGGTTTACAGGTAGACATTATCAACATTTCAGCAGGCGGACCTAAGCCTTCAGCTAGGGAAAGCCGACTTATTGAAAAAGCCTATAACCAAAATATTCTTGTAGTCGCTGCAGCAGGCAATAAAAAACCAGAACAGATGCACTTTCCTTTCTACCCGGCGGCTTATAATTTCCCCAATGTCATCTCCGTAGTGGGCACTGGACCGAGGGGAAATGTTTTGGCAACAAGTAATATCAATTCAAATAAAACCAACTATTTTTTCCCTGGTTTTGAAATCAGTTCAACGTTACCCGGAAATCGGATTGGAAAATTAACAGGCTCCTCTCAGGCAGCGGCGCAAGCCACTGCAGAAATCGCACGACTGTTAATATTACGAGGCAAAAGCTACGTCTGGACGCACCTTAAGAAACTTCCATTGAGTCTATCTATTAACCAGTAACGACTGTTAAAAAAGCACAGAGCGAGTTCTGTAAACGATTGGTCTTTTCTTATATTCAATAACAAAACACAAAATCATGACTGTACAGAACATGTAAATTCCTTTAAATTGGCCACTCTGAGTAGTCCGTTGGCTGAGCGCATAAACATTATTTGTTTGTCGAAAATCAACAAGCTTGATTTTGATAGGAGCGCCATGAATTCTCTACAAGAATCCAACAGCATAAAGCGTGACGGAATTTTGCAACAGCTAAGAATTGAAAATGCAAAATCTAAAATACAGAATTCTAAGTTAGAAAATACTATCGATGAATTAAAAGATTCCAACTGTCGTCTCCACAATTTTTTTCAATATTCTCCGCACCCTCAATTCGTATTAAGATCAAATGGAAACGTCTTAAAATACAATAAAGAAGCTGAGCATCTTTTTATCCCCGGAAATAACACAGTAGACAGATTTAAATTCAAGCAGGCATTGAAGTTTTTTGATCAAAACACCTTGAATCGCCACCTCCAGCAGGCCTCTCAAACAGATCAGTCGATTTCGACTGTCTGTAAGTGGAAGCATTCGCAGAAGGAAAAGATTCTAAAGCTATCAACGCGATATTTTTCTGAACAGAATATATTCATAGTCGCCGCTGAAGATATATCCAGACACGAAGCAACTAAACTGGCTCTGAAAAATGCGAAAAAAAGCGCAGAAAATGCAAGCCGCCTTAAGAGTCAATTTTTAGCGAGTATGAGTCATGAGATTCGCAATCCCCTTTCATCTATTTTGGGATATATACAGCTGTTAAAGGAAAACATCTTCTGTACGATGGAGGATGAGTTGGCCAGTCAGTACTTTAAAAGAGTTGAGGTCAATGCCAATCATTTGATGAGTATTATAAATAATATTCTCGATTTATCAGAAATTGAAGCCGGACAACTTCATATCGATTATAGCAATGAAGACATACGAAACGAAATTGAAGAGGTTGTTTCTGCCTTTGTCCAAAAAGCTCATGAGAAGGGCTTAATCCTGAATCTTCAATTTGCAGATAATGTGCCATCTCTGGTTTCTATCGACATCTCAAAGATGCGTCAGGTCCTCATCAACCTAATTGCGAACGCAATAAAGTTTACCGACATAGGGGACGTTAAGATACTTGTTGATTGGAAGGAACCCACAGAAGAAAATACTGCTGGCGAACTTAAAGTTCGAGTTATAGACAGTGGAATCGGAATTTCTGAAGAAGCGCGTAACAGACTTTTTAAAAACTTTTCCCAAATAAAGTCAGGTCAGCAGAAATGTAAATCTGGCACTGGCTTAGGTTTGGTTATATCTAAGAAAATCGCAAATTTATTAGACGGAGATGTTTTTTTGGAATCGTCCGAGACGGGCAAAGGCAGCTGTTTTTGTGCGACATTCAAGGTCTTCCCGTCTAGCGAGCCAGCAAACGCGTGGACCACGAGTATCAGAGAAAATAGTTTTGCAGATAATTTTGACGGTAGAAAAACTGAAGCTCTTCACGGAATTAGAATTTTGTCTTGTGAGGATCAACCGGATATGCAGCGTATTCTGAAGGTGATTTTACAAAGCGTGGGAGCCGAAGTCGACTTTGCCGATGATGGGTTGGTTGCCATAACTAAAGCTCTTTACGGTAACTACAATATTATTTTTATCGATATGGAAATGCCAGGCTGCAGTGGCTACAAGGCAGTGCCCTTTCTACGCAAAAATGTTGGTATCAAAACTCCACTTATAGCTTTAACGGCCAACGCCCTCCAGGAAGAAAAACAGAAGTGTTTAAATCTGGGTTGTCAGGGGTTTATAAGCAAACCTTTTGATCCGAAAGTTCTTTTGGAGACTGTCAAAACCTATGCAGAGCCACAGTTGAATGAAAATATGACCGTGAAGGAACCTACTATTCCGTCCTCTTATCAAAAGTCATTAATCAAAGGCTTTTACGAAGAGCTGCCTAAATATCTAGGGCAACTGAAGAAGTCGAAAGCTGAAAACAATAAAGCTGAATTCAAAACCCAATGTGAAATACTGACCCAAATGAGCCACTGGATCGGCGCCTTACAACTGGAGAGCCTTTTTGATCAATTGTCCCATTCTATTGGCATCCAAAATCGCGAAGAGACTTCCAAAGTCTGGCTGGCTATCGAAGAAATTCTTCGAGACAGGCAACACCATGCTAAGACCGACTCTCGTTTTCACTAAGGTTTTATAAGAACCGAAGTTTTTTTAATATATACATATTCACTACATGGAATATTCATGAAGGAGCTCCAAAAGTTTAGTAGTTTGTGGTTATTAATTAACGATGGAGCGACTATGAGTGAACAAAACAATCGCGATAATATGTATGTAACGCCCAAACAGCATCCTCAGGTCGGAGTCATTCGCCCTCGACGAAGCCCCTACCGAGACTATGCTCTCCCTGTGACATCCGATGACTTTGCTTCGCGCCAGTTGTCTCCAACACAATCTCAAGAGGATCAACGTATTCAAGCCCGGGTGGTTGAAAGAATCCATCAACACGGACAGGTTGATGCCACAGCTATTCACGTCGATGTTCAAGAGGGGCGCGTAACTCTCACTGGAGATATCGGTTCTCGGTTTTTGAAACGTCTGATTGAGGACTCTGTTGGACAATGCGCAGGGGTCCAATCGATTCGCAATGACCTCCAGGTCCAAGCCACCTAGACCGCCGACTCTATGGCTGAGAAGAACTTGTGCATGAGGTCTCAGGAGAATGAACCCGCCTTAAGCTCGGCATTGGCTCGAGCCGCAGGCCCAGCTCTTAAGTCTGGGTAAATTATCAGCTCGCTCAAGAGCCCCTATTGTTCTATCAACCGTCATCCCCCTTTGATTATTAACAGACTTCCCACACGACTAGGCCAGAAGAGGCCTAGCATATTTTATAAATTGCTGTCGGAGGGTAGACAGGCTCTTTGTTTTTGAGATAATGGTCTTTCTTTCATCATTATCACCTTCCCCGCTCAAGAACGGACAGCTCATGCTCATACTCAAACGTTTCCTAGGACAGTATAATTTTAAATTAGAAATTTTAGCCGGCCTCACTGTGGCGCTCGCACTGGTCCCAGAGGCTGTGGCTTTTGCATTTGTCGCTGGAGTCCCCCCTCTCGTTGGTCTTTACGCCGCGTTTATCGTTTGCTTTATTACCTCAGTCTTTGGTGGTCGCCCGGGGATGATTTCGGGGGCAACTGGCGCCCTGGCTGTGGTGATGGTGACTTTGGTGGCTGCCCATGGAATTCAGTATCTTTTTGCAACCGTCGTATTAATGGGTGTTTTACAGATCCTGATGGGTGCTCTGAAATTGGGTAAATTTATTCGACTGGTGCCCGAACCGGTGATCTTCGGTTTTGTTAATGGTCTGGCAATCGTTATTTTTCTCTCACAGTTCTCACAGTTCAAGGTGCCAGCGGCTGATGGCATTGGCAGAGAATGGATTTCTGGTTCTCCATTAGCTATTATGTTGGGCCTAATCGCTTTAACCATGGCCATCATTTACTTTTTACCTAAGCTAACAAAAGCTGTGCCGTCATCTCTTGTTGCCATTGCCGTAGTATCGGCGATTGCCATATTTTTTGAATTACCCACTAAAACTGTCGGCGATTTAGCTTCGATCAAAGGTGGCCTCCCCACTTTTCGGATTCCACAGGTTCCGTTTAACCTTGAAACCTTAAAGATAATATTTCCCTACTCAGTGATCTTAGCCGGAATCGGACTGATTGAATCTTTGCTGACACTCACACTGGTTGACGAGCTCACCGAAACCCGCGGCCAAGGCAATCGCGAGTGCGTCGCTCAAGGCTTTGCCAATGTCGTAACCGGATTTTTTGGGGGCATGGGAGGCTGCGCGATGATCGGTCAAAGCATGATCAATGTCAGTTCCGGAGCGCGCGCTAGACTCTCCGGAATTGTTGCTGCTCTTTCCCTTCTATTCTTCGTATTGTATGCCTCAAGTTTAATCGAAATGGTACCTGTCGCTGCTCTTGTTGGCGTCATGTTTATGGTTTGTATCGGTACATTCGAGTGGACCAGCCTCTCTATTTTACATCGCATCCCACGTGCTGATGCCTTTGTGTTGATCGTGGTTTCTGTGACAACTGTAATTTTCGATCTGGCGATTGCCGTGATTATTGGAGTTATTACCTCGGCTCTGGTTTTCGCCTGGCAAAGTGCTGTTCGTATTCGAGCCCGAAAACATGTGGACGCCGATGGAGTTAAACACTATGAGATTTGGGGTCCTCTATTTTTTGCTTCAACAGCCACGTTTCAAGAAAAATTTGACCCTCTCAAAGATCCACAAGAGGTGATCGTTGATTTTAAAGAGTCTCGAATTGCCGACCATAGCGGTATTGAGGCTGTTCAAAAATTGACGGAACGTTACGCCAAAGCCGGAAAACGAGTAAGACTTAAACATTTGAGCGCTGATTGCCGACGTCTGCTTGACCGTGCCGGCACCATGATTGAAATCAATGTCTATGAGGATCCTCACTATGGTGTGGCCTCGGATCAATTGGACTAAAGGGGCTTAAAATTTGAATCGGGCGCTGATTGTCGCCGTCAGTCCAACATAAGATCGAATCTCGACGCCATTAAGCTCATTGTTGAGCAAGACTGAGGTTGTCAATGCCGGAATTAGAGTCACTGAATCACCAAAGTAGAAATTCGCAAAAATGGGGTTTGATATAAAACGTAAAGTCTCAGAGGTTGAGTTGTTTGATTTCGTCCCTAAGATTGTCGTGTAGGTCGGAGCCGCACCAACCAGTCCGTTTTTCCAATTGAATTCGTAGAGTGCCGAAACTGACACAGTCTCTCCACCAGTGAACTCAGCCACTGTCCCAAAAGTATTTTCAACCTTTTGTTTTCCAACAAGGAAGCTGTAAGTTAAGCGTCCACCAATTCGATGGGCTTTATTCAAAAGGACATCAAACCCTAAGTATGGTGTCAATTCGTTACGACCGGAGTATTGATTATCAGGCTTGGAGTTCTCAAGACTAAGACTCGCGCCAAGCCCATACCTCAGCGTCCACAGATTATTCAATCTGTGAAAACCCTTTGAGTAGAGAAACAAGTCATCCAAACCGCGCTCAATATCGGAGGTCACCCCATCTCCAGAAAAATCAGAATAGCTGTAGGATTGGAGAATTCCTAAACTCAGGTTTTCTAACAATCCATATTCGTACTCGGCAGCTAAAGAGATACTTTTCAACTCGGACGTATCGTCAAACTCAGGGAAAGTGGCATCAGGCACAGCCACCCGCACGATTGAAGTACTAAGGGAAGGAGTGACTACATGCTGACGGTCAGTTGGCTGGAAGAAAAATTGTCCCTCAGCACCCCAGCCTGAAATTGAAAATAATGCGAAAAATAGACATAGAAAAATCTGTTTCATCTAACACTCCTTTAAATTCTAAAATCCGATTATAGCCAAGCCATTCCCAGGTGCAACCTCGATTTTCACTCTCCCAGGACCGGTGACTTTGGACATCGGCCTTTATCGATCAATGAGGACAAATCTTTGATTGTCACCTGAGACTTTTTAAGAGAGCATAGTTTCTTAAATCAAATAATAAGTGAGCCGTGTTAAATAAACTTTTATTTATAAAACTTTTAATTTGCCGTCGTTCGTAAAAACATGATGAAAACTGGGAGCGTAAAATGAAGTTTCTTTTTAAAGGATTGTTAATTCTGTTGGTTATTGTTGCCACATTTTATGTTTACATTCATTTCAAATTCAATTCATTGTCGTCGCAGACTTTCACCGACATCTATGAGTTCGAAATTGCTGACGAGGTTGCTAACGCCGACCTGTCTCTCGGCGAACGGACATTTCAAATTAGAAATAGCTGTACCGACTGTCATGGAGAAGATTTAGCCGGAAAAGTCGTGATTGATGACCCGGCCATGGGCACGATTGCTGGCACCAATATCACCCCCTTCATGTTGAAAGACTACACTGATGAAGACATTGTTCGAGCTATCCGATATGGCGTCCATAAGTCTGGAAGATCTTTGCGTTTTATGCCGTCGTTTGAATACGCTCATCTCAGTAAACAAGACCTTGCGGCCCTGGTGGCCTACATCCGGTCAGTGAAACCTGTCGAGAAAATGAATCATGAAAACTCTTTTGGTCCTGTGGCGAAGACACTTGCTGTTTTTGGAAAAATCCCGGTGATGTTTCCTGCTTTACTCATTGATCATAGTAAGGGTTTTGGTGACAAGCCGGCTGAAGCCGCGACTCTTGAATTTGGGAAGTATCTTGCTCAATCTTGTGTCGGTTGCCATGGCGAAGATCTTCGCGGAGGTGCTATTCCAGGTGGTGATCCCTCCTGGCCCCACGCCAGCAATATTCGGCTGGGCTCAATAAACCAATGGAATGCCGAAAGCTTTCAGAAATTTATGAGCGACGGTATTTCTCCGGTTTCAGGAAAAGCTCCTGCCTTTCCAATGCCAACAGCTCTCTTGCAACAGTTTAACGACGTTGAGAGAGAGGCACTCTGGTTGTACCTCTCAAACCTCAAGTAAAAACTGACTCAGGTTGAAACAAGACGGATCACTGCTGAATAATATTGCAAAAGTTAACAGAGATTTAACAGTCCCCACCGATGCTTAAGTATGGCTTCGGTGTTACGTCTTCTATTTCAATGGACTCTTTGCCCTCTACTGATCCTTTTGGGAGCGGGATGTAGTCAGGAGGTAAACCAAGATAGTCCGACTGAGATTTACTGTGGAGTCGCCACAGGACAATGGCAAGTTGAAAAGATCACCTGTGACGATCAAGAGGTCACCACGGGGATTCAAGTGCTTAAATTCAATCCCGGATGGACCTTGTCTCAAGCCGAGGGCGACTCAGAATGCCAAAGCCTAACAAGTTGGGAAACAACTTTCTCTTCTAAAGACCCCGGCCTCTTACTTCAGGGTGTCGACCGTGTTCGTTGCTTCATTGACGGTATGGAGGTGAGTTCGTGCAGTTCTGCCACTCATTCCTGTAACCAAAACCAATCGGTTTCGGGAAAAGTACAAAATTTTTCGGCTTGCGCGATCAGCGCTGAAGGAATGGTTTTACAACGCCGGGTTTCCACATCTACAGACTCTGCCGCCCGCTCTGCATGTTCTGATGGACAACTTGAAACAATTCACTATCATCCAGGTTTGATCGAACCTCCAAGGGCCCAAATTTCAATCACCGAAGGAGTCGACATCGAATTTGCGGCAACAGGAGTTGGAAATTCGACTGTCCTCCTTCTTAATGTAGAAAACATCGGTGACGCCGAAGCCACCGAACTTAGCTTATCATCATTGTCAGCTCCGTTTTCTTTTACAGGCAACACCTATCCTGGCACCGGAGGCGACTGTGGCAACAGCCTTGCTGCCGCCGAAAGCTGCCAGTTGGAAATCGCTTTCTCTCCGGTCTCCTCTAACACATTCTCTGAGCCCCTGACTCTGTCATTCAACAATGGCCTGAGTGATTCCAACCTCGAGATCAACTTAACCGGCATCGGTTTTCTGGCCTCTCTGACAATACAAGAGGCCCCCTCGTTCACCTTTACTGATACCGAGTCCGGAACTACAAACACCATGCTCTTCACTTTACAAAATAATGGTACCGGCACGGCCTCAAACCTCGCAACCATGGCTCTCGGTGGGCCTTTCTCACTGAATGGTGGAACATTCCCTGGGCTGAACGGCACTTGCCAAAACAGTCTTGAAGCGGGCGTAAATTGTTCTATCGAAGTGGCTTTTTCTCCAACAACAGCAGGAGATTACTCCGATACTCTAACTGTTTCGTATTATGACGGTACCACTTCCCAGCAGACTCCAATCGATATTTCTGGCACATCATTTGCCGCCGGCGCTGCTCACTTAACTCTAAGTGAAGGTCCAACTTTTCAATTTGCCGATACTTCTGTTGGTAGCAGTTCCACCCATTTGCTGACTTTGACAAACTCGGGATCAGCGAATGCAACCAGCCTCGCTGGCTCTAATCTAATCTCTCCTTTTTCTTACACTGGCGGATTATTTCCTGGAACAGGCGGAACATGTCCAAATAATTTAAATGCTGGTGCAAGTTGTACGGTTGAGATTCAGTTCGCTCCGCTGATACCCAACACGTACCAAACGACATTGACCTTTAGTTTTAAAAGCGGCGGTATTACTTATTCTAGTGACTTGGTTCTAAGCGGTCAGGGACAATAACAATAGGCTTACATCATTGATAAGTCCGATTGAATTCAAACTTTAGTCTTGGTGCCAAAACCAACCTTCCGTCTTGATTTCAGCACTTTCAGCCTGAAATTTATGCAACAAAATTCCCAATTCTTTCATATTCCCCTCAATTAAAAAAAGGAGCCTGAAGGTATTCTGATTATGAAAAGATCAAGGAGGATCGCATGCCAAGGTCAAATGTAAAACAAATCCGAATCAGAGACATCAAACATCTTTTAAATCAATCAAAAGAGAACGGAAGTTTTGTGTATCTACCAAGAGGCCAAAGCAACACTCAATGGGATCAGGACAAGAGCTTCCATGAAGTTTTAGAACAGAAATTAATGAATGGATAAAAGGAAATTATTTGCTCCCCCCGCCAAGGCAACCTACCACTTCCCCGCCGAAGACACACAGTGGTAGGTCCTTTAAGTTTTCACTAGATACGCCGGGTGGTAAATTTTCCCCTGTCGATCTGGAAAAATGCTGCCTTCCATCTGTACTAGTTTAAGAAGTTCACATCGGCGCTTAAGCTGTTTCTCCACAACGTCTTCACGGTCGCCCAAACTTATACCATTTGAGTTTTGAGTTAAAAATCGAATAAAATCTTGATGCCCACACTCGACATCTATATCGGAAATTTTAAAGCGTAGGTTATCAAGGTAAAGGTCGAAAGCACGCATCAAATACTGACGACGAGCTTTTACAATATTACCTTCTCGTTCGGAAAAAATCTCTTGTAATGCAATAGCATCAAACAAATTCAGAACTGCGATATTAAGAGTACTGTGCGAATCGCCAAAATTAAAATAACTTAAAATAGGATACACGTGAGAGCGATAAGACTCTCGTACGATACTGTCAGACACCCCAAGAACTTCACTGTCCAAAGATCCGGAGTCCTCCTTTCCCCAGCAGATATCGAGAATCTCTTGAGGGGTTCGGCCAATAATATCAATGGCACTGATCATCTTTCTTCGATCTACAACTGCCGAGACCACTGGGATAATATAAGATATAGACAGGGTTGTAAGAAACGACATCACCAAAGCACCCGAGGTGACGACCAGGGTCCAAGGAAAGCCGGAAGGGATATAGTCACCCATACCTAAAGTAGTGAAAGTGGAAGAGAGAAAATAGAGATAATCGACAAATTCAATGGCCACATCTTGCTTACCTTTGATCGTGTAATCTCCGACGTACAGCAAGATAAGCCAACCGGTATTCAGCAAAAAATACCAGACAAAAATGATTCCCAACAAAAACGTCGGTCCGGCCGCATAGTAGGTAAAATAAATATTAAATCGCCTCTTTAACCAGAGAATGAACGACCAAACCCAGCGCGTCCAAAAGTTGGTAATGGGCCCAGCACCCTGGTGGCTCAGCACAGTCGTTACCACATCGTGTAAGGTCAAAAAAATCAACAGGGCGGCACCCATGAAGTACAAGAATTTATCAATTTCCATGGGCATCAGGCTACATTTGATGGTCTTCAGAATCTAAAGAGAGTTTTGTAGAATTTGTTAATCTATCTTCAAAACCAAAACAAGCCCCTTAGGAGGCTTGAGATACTTAAATTTTCCTTTTTACAAGTAACTTTTTTTCAGTTTTTAGAGTTTTTATTTCTAATCTGAAGCCTGTCCGCTAATATTTTTCTTATCCCGGTTCAGAGTTTTTTAGGAGATCGATGAGTTCGCTAGACTACGCAATTATTATCGCTTTTGTCCTATATGCGATGACGTCTGGAATACGCTCAAAAACAAAAGCTTCCAAAAATTTGGAAGAGTATTTTCTTGCCGGTCGATCCCTTAAAGGATGGCAGGCTGGTTTATCAATGGCAGCTACCCAATTTGCCGCCGACACCCCCCTTTTAATCACAGGACTGATTGCTATGAACGGGGTGTTTTCTCTCTGGCAAATTTGGATCTATGGTCTCTCCTTTCTTTTTATCGGCTACGTGATTGCACCCTGTTGGCGTCGCGCCCAAGTCCTCACCGATGCAGAGTTCACGGAGATGCGATATGGAAAAAAACCAGCTCAGTTTTTACGAGGCTTCAAAGCTATCTATTTCGGAACTTTGTTTAATTGCACCGTGTTGTCATGGGTGTTTTTTGCCGCAGCAAAAATAGCCGAGCCGTTTTTAACTTGGCACCTGTGGCTACCCGACTCTTTGTTTCAACCCATCGTCAGTGTCGCACAGTGGATTCAGATTCCTCTGGCTATAGACCCCACTCAAGTGAATGTTTGGGAAGTGACGGCAAGCAATGCGATTTCTCTTTTTGCTATCGTTTTTGTAACATTTTTTTATTCCTCGGTCGGAGGCCTAAGGGCTGTGGTTCGAACCGACATCATGCAGTTGGGCCTCATGTTTCTAGCCACTTTTCTTTTTGCCTTTTTTGTAGTCGACCATGTCGGTGGTTTTGCACAAATGCGAATCTTGCTCGACCAGGTGCCAAAGCCTCAAGACATTAAGTCTTCTGAAGTTTTAGCTTTCACTCCAAGTGCAGCAAAGGGAATGTCATGGAGCCTACTTATGGTTTTTATGGTTCAGTGGATTATTCAGCTTAATGCCGACGGCACCGGCTACCTGGCACAACGATCGATGGCATGTCGGTCTGATAAAGATACTAAAATTGCAGCCATCGTTTTCTCTTTCACGCAAATCTTATTTCGCTCGCTTTTGTGGCTACCGATCGGTGTCGGCCTCTTAATAATTTTTCCAACCGACAATTCATTAAATGCATCGATGTTGCAAGCTAGTCGAGAGGCTACATTTGTTCGGGGAATGTCAGAGCTCCTTCCCGTCGGCGTAAAAGGGATAATGGTCACCGGAATGCTGGCGGCATTAGCCTCCACCGTCGACACCCACCTGAATTGGGGCGCCAGTTATTGGACAAATGATATTTTTAAACGCTTTATCTGTCAGGCTTGGTTGAAAAAGGAACCCAGTCCTCGTGCATTGGTTTGGGTTGCGAGATTTTCCAACCTTTTAATTCTTGTTATTGCACTCCTGATTTCCACCCAATTGGACTCCATTGGCAAGGCTTGGCAGATCAGCCTACTGATGGGTGCGGGATTAGGCCCAGTCCTTATTTTAAGGTGGCTGTGGTGGCGAATGAACTCCATGGGAGAAATTTTTGCGATTGTCTCGTCTATTGTCTTCGGTTTGTTGGCATTCAACTTTATTGACGATCAGGCTCAAAGATTGCTTTTCGTTGGCTTTGGGAGCCTGGTATCCGCCCTCGTAGCTATCTATTCTTTTGGCCCCGAGGATGCTGAACTTCTTGATCGGTTTTATGAAAAAGTTCAACCCCCCGGCTTTTGGAATCGCAACCGTAGTGACCAAAAGAACTTAAAACACGGCTTAATTGCAACCCTAACCTGTGGACTTTCACTGTTTTGTTTTTTGGTGTCGATAGGAAGTTTTATGCTAACAAGCCCGGCTCCGAGATGGGCGCCCAGTTTAGAAATCTGGAGTTTAAGCTTATTTTTCATTGGAGTGATTCTGATTCCCGTATGGCTTCGAATTGGCTTCTCCACTAACGATTAAAGATCGAAGGCCCAACGGAGACTCTCAGTCATAGATTTGAGGGTTCTTTGCGGTATACTTTATTTTTAACCTCGACAACCCCTAGACAGATTAGGCCCGCTACTAATCCTAAAATTAAATTTTGAAGAATGGATAAAGTGAAGTGAGGAATATGAAAGCTGTGACTCAGGATGCCGCCTCCCACCAATAGCATGGCCAGGGTTCCAATAATTCCTAAGCCTTTCATGGTATAAGGCATCGAACGAACCAGTGCCATTCCTATACCTTTGAAGCCTTTTTTCACTAGATGAAGTCCTAAATCATCAACTTTGACTATCAAAGCAACCAGACCGTAAATAATAACGGACGCAGCCAACCCTATGGCGGAAAGGGTTAGAATCTGAATGACTAGGCCGCCAGTCACCGCCGTCTTTGCGATGACAATAATTTCAACAGATAAAATTAAGTCGGTTCGAATGGCACCTTTCACTTTTTGCTTTTCAGGAATGGCTTTGATCTTATCTTTAACTTCGGCCTTTTTGTGAAACAGCTTTTCAATAATTTTATGAACCCCTTCATACGATAGATACAATCCACCAAGAACCAGAACGGCCTGTATCAGAGGCGGATAGATGGCCATCAGAACTAAGACGCCTGCAATGCAGTAAACCTTGTTGAGCAGTGAACCTAGAAATATAGCTTTTACCATCGGTAGTTCGCGGTCTGGTTTGACCCCAACCACCACTCCAGCATTAACAGCCAAATCATCGGACATCAGGGCACTGGTTTTCTTCAAGGCAATTTGGCTCATGACCGAAACATCGTCCAAAGTTGTTGCAATATCATCCAAAAGTGTCAGTAGACTAACCATTGGATTATTCTACTTAATTAAGGATTAAGACCCAAGCAAAGATTGCTGCCAATTCACAACAAATCACAACATTTTTGTGATGCCTTGTTGGTTCGCTTATGGCGAGGATTGATTATGATGGCCCTGAATTACTTTTAACAACGACCCAAAGGAGACCCATTATGAAAACAATTTTAGCAACTCTACTTGTGCTGGTTGGAAGCAGCGCTTATGGAGAAACCCAACAAGTGACATCCGTTTTTGCTTTCTTTAATCCAGCAACCGAATCCCGGCAGTGTGGAGAAGCCATTTTAGGAAGTCAGCCAGATAAAATCATTGCATTTGAGTCCGATGGGCGAGTAAAGCTCCGGCTCGATGTTCAATCTAAGGCAGACGGAACTATCAGTGGCTTAGAAGTCTTTAAAAACCACAAAGCCTTTGTCCCTTATTTCGATGTCGATAAAACTCCAAAACTCTACGAAAATGGACCACAACTCGTAAAAGCTCACGATTTACAGCTCTACCTGCCAAGCATTTCTAGTTATAATAAATTTGTCTTAATTGGATATGGAGTACCGTTCGTCCGAGTCATCTCTGAAGTTCAGAAAAATACCAATGGCAAAGGGCTCTACGTTCGTCAGACGTTAGATTCGGCATACAAGAGCGACCCAAAACTCGATGAGATTTCCCCCATTCGCACCGCAGAACTGTCAATCGACAGTCGAGAAATCGAAATTCAAGTCACCCGTGAGTACAGCTTCAACGATCCCTCTATCCCAAAATATTACAAAACAACAGCTGTTTGGACCCGAGATTTTCATTGTAAGTTGCAAAGATACTAATCTGCTGTCTGACAGAATATTAAAGCCCTCGCATGAATCGAGGGCTTTTTTATATTTAAAGATTTTTTTAAAATTTTTCGTTTTCGCCGATTTCTGGTGTTTTCCCAACAACTTTGGCGCTCACCATTTTGGCAGCGTACTCAATAGGGCCATCGTCGTTTTTCCAGTGCTCGCCATGATCTATTTTAATTTCCAACATAGCTGTATTGGCATCGTCTTTGCCTTCTGGGAACCATGTTGATACTGAAGAATTCCAAAAGCGATCTTTCAATTCCTGATTCCAACTGACTGTCCCACGTCCACTCATTGATACGTAAGTATCGTTGGCCGGGTCAGAGAAACAAACACAGACATCTTGATTCGCTAAGACCTCCCCTGACTTCGGGGCTTTAGCACGGGTAAAAAACCAAAGCGTTCCATCATATTCATCTTGTACCAGCTGCATCGGTCGAGCTCGCAAGGCTCCGTCATCATCTGTGACCAACATTCCAGTTTTGATTTCAGATATGATATTCCAAATTTTTTGCTTGTGTTCGGGGCTTCCCATAGATTGATCCTTTCTCGTTAGCGTTTCGATTCAAGGTTCAGTTTAAACCAAATCAATAGCTTGCGACTTTTGCAATTTTCTAGAATTTGTTAAGAAATCGTCGCAACTGAGCTGCAAAACCCAAGGATCGGAAGTGACCTCTTTTTGAGTAGAAAGAAATTACAAAAACTGCGACGCCGAGGGCTCGGAATCGATCCTAATAGGATTGATACCAAATGATAAAAAAATGAGTCGAACCCTCTTCTTTACCTAGGCTGTTTGATTGGCTTGCGCCGACTTGGATTGCCGACTGACGATGGCAGGAGCCTTTTGGATCAATTCGGGGTTTTTAATGGCCTCGACCATAAACAGTGCAAAATCAATTCGACGGGTTCGATTACTGGCCAACAGAGCATCGCCAACGTGCTCGCTCCATACAGGTAAACCTTCACTGGGGCCTTCTTCTAAATCGCTCCCTCTCACCACGGTCCATCGTCGATCACTCGAAAAGATCTTGTTGGTCGCAACCACCTGAT
This sequence comes from Bdellovibrionales bacterium, assembly GCA_964230555.1. Taxonomy (GTDB): domain Bacteria; phylum Bdellovibrionota; class Bdellovibrionia; order Bdellovibrionales; family JAGQZY01; genus JAGQZY01. The sequence goes on along the minus strand of CAXRIX010000025.1, from coordinate 2,928 downwards.
CATTGATATCGGCGACGCGAAACAGTTTAGCAAGAGAGGCAAAAACAGGAACAAGGTACTTAATTTGAAAGCCATAGACATCTTTTCCATCTCGACTGATGTGCCAACCACAGGAGAATATAAGACGAGCATCCGGCTTTGCAAAATCTAAAACCGCTTGAGCCGTCTTTGATGCATAATCGTCCACTCCCCACGGCACCAAAACCGTCAACACAGCATCACAGTCTTTAACAGCTTTCTCAATCACGGCCCGGTTGTCTGTTCTTCCCGGAAAGATCTGAACCGATTCTGCAAATTTATCAAGTTTCGAAACGCTTTCCGGGCGGCAGACGCCAACAACATTATAGCCTTTATCCAAGCAGTGCTGAATCATGTACTGCCCAAGTTTACCGGAAATGCCAATGATGCAGACCTTCATAAAGTACGTCCTTAAAAAATTTGAGTTTTAGAGTAACCATTCACAGAGATCAGCCTAGTCACTAAAAAACAAAGGCTGCCTCTCGATTGCTTTCTTTGTTTTAAAGTTGCTATACTTTTTATTTCATTGAAAGGATTTTTGATGCGTCAAATGTTTTTAGGGATTCCTTTTCTGCTCGTTTTTGTTGGATGTAGTTCTTTTCCGGATAAAGCGTCTGTCTTAGACCAAGTGATTCAAAAAAAAGAGCTACGTGTTGGAACCACTGGCGATTACAAGCCTTTTAGCTTCAAAGATCCCACCACTGGAGAGTTTTCCGGCATCGATATTGATCTCGCCCATCATCTTGCGGAACGCTTAGAGGCCCGATTGGTATTGGTCCCCACCACCTGGACAACGCTGATGGAAGACCTTAAAAACGAAAAATTTGACATCGCCCTAAGTGGTATTACAAAGAATCTGCAACGACAAAGAACTGCGATCTTTTCGCAAGGCTACCATGCCGGAGGCAAACAAGCCATTGGCCGATGCCAAGATAAGAAGCGATTTGGCAGCCTGAAAAAAATTGATCGCCCCGACACAAGAGTTGTTGTGAATCCGGGAGGCACCAACGAAGCCTTCACTCGAAGAATAATAAAGAACGCAAAGATTCGAGTGGTTCAAGACAATCGCGCAATATTTTCCGAGATTGCCGAAAACCGGTCCGATGTTATGTTTACAGATTCCATTGAAGTCGATCTGCAGTCACGCCTGTTTAGTAAAAAACTGTGTTCATTAAATCTCGCTGCATTCCCATCAACCCTACACACCAAGGCTGCCCTTTTACCGAGGGATTGGATATGGAAACAGTACATCGACACATGGATCAATCACCTGCAAAGAACAAAAAAATTAGAAAGCATTATCGATAAACACATAAAGCGATCACGGTAATCCTTTTAGGACCCACCTCTGATTCCACATGGAGAAAACGAATTCAAACCAAAAGTTGAACTGATCACTGATCTGTTAAGGTGCTTTGATACGCCTTTGTTTCCAGAGTTAAGATTAACAAACACACGCTTCCCATAGCTCCAAAGCTGACAGCCAAAGGCAACACACTGGTATGAAAATAAAATCCAATCAACTGCCCAACAACGACGGCCATTGAACTTTGAACACAGCCAAGAAATGCTGAGCCCATACCGGCAACATGACCCAATGGGGTCATCGCCAGTGCGTTAAGGTTACCGAACAAGAAACCAACACAAAAAAAGATGGGGATCATGTAACACATGAAGGCCCATAGGGGCGGTTGAGCTCCGGACCAGAGTTTTAGGTACAAAATAAATAGCAGCGAAAGAGCCACCATTGCCACCAATGCTCGGGATAGCAACCGACGGATTCCCAGTCGCATTACAAGGCGGGCATTAAAAAACGAGGCGGCACCGATCGAGAGCGCCAAAATAGCAAATATCAAGGAGAACTGTTCATACACCTGAAACACGTTTTCAAATAAGTTTTTTACGGCTCCGAGGTACCCGACGAAGATTCCGAAGATCAAACCTGACATAATCATGCCGGCTAATGTGGTGAATTTAGTGAATGTCTCACGCAAACCATAGCCAATAGTACCTAGGGTGAAAGCGCGCCGATCGGCAACGGCCAGGGTCTCATGTTGCCGCAAGGCAAACCAAATCAACACCAGAGTTCCGAATGCGAACAGTAAGATAAAGATTTCACGCCATCCTGCTAAGTATAAAATAAGCTGACCCAAACCAGGGGAAATGGCCGGAATAAAGATAAAAATTGTCATGACCATGGACGTGATTTGAGCCATGGCATCACCCTCGTACTCGTCCCTTATCAGTGCTAATGAGATTATTCGAGGACCAGCTCCCCCGAAACCTTGCAGGAAACGACCGATCAGAAAGACCAGGTAGGAAGGGGCCACTGCTGACATCACCGAGCCAACGATAAAAATACCAATACCCCAATAGATCGGCGGCTTACGGCCAAAGACTTCAGAAAGGGGACCGAAAATCAGCTGACCAAACCCGAAGCCAAGAAAAAGGATGGAAATTGTGAGCTGCAATTGAGCCGGGTTTGGTAGGTGGAATTCTTTTTCTATCATCGGAAAAGCTGGCAGCATTCCGTCCATGGCCAGTGGAATAATAGCCGTGATCAACGCCATAAGTGCAATAAATTCAGTTTGAGTGATTTTTTTGACTGCTTTCATTAGACCTTCCACTGCGACAACGACTTCCCCTCTCCCATATAGTAAGCAGACCTTGAAGTCATTCTTCTATTCGATTATTTGTAAAATCGAACGGTCCCGGCGTCTGAGGCGGTGGCCAGGAAATGAGTGAAAAGTAAGTGAAAAAGGAGTGGGTGTGGATATTCAATTTCAGATCGTTGAAGGTCGTGACCTCGAGCCATGGTTTGATTCATTGGCTCAGCTACGGATCGAAGTCTTTGAAGAGTTCCCCTACTTGTATAATGGCGACATGGAAAATGAAAGAGACTACCTCTCC
>CAXRIX010000024.1:0-2275 GCA_964230555.1 Bdellovibrionales bacterium | reverse complement strand
AAGAAGGGATCCAACCAACGTGGAGGATTGTATGACATTTATTAGAAAACTGTGGATCGCCATGGCGGCCCTGGCATTACTCAGCGGCCCAGCCCAGGCTCAAGATGTTTATAACTTTTATTTTCAGAAGAAAGGCACGGGAAAGACGGAAAAGCAGGTGCCCCAACCGCCGCAAGAAGATTCGGAAGACGAGTATGTTGAAGAAGTTATGGAGGTGGGTGATGATGTTCTACTGGTTCCAGACAATTGGAAGCCAGCCGGGAAACGCTATCGGAAAGTCTTAGTTAAAAAGCCAAAGAGAATTGAAGAGGTCGAGTCGACCAATCAGGTTGCAACGATTCAACCTGAAGTGAAAAGTAAAGATAAAAGTGGCCGCGGTTGGCAAGCAAAATTAGGGATTGGTTCTGTCGTGGTCGGAAATCACTTCAACACTCCCTTTGCTCAATATCAATTGACCCAGAAAACCTACGTTCTTGGTGCGACTTATCACATGTCGAAGTATTTTCAGGTGAACTCCGAGTTGCATCTTCCCAATGGTGATGCTGAGGCGAATGGTTCTACAATTTTTGGTAATTATCATATGGATCCCCAGTTCGCGATCGGCTTAGGAGCGACGCCGATTCACTTGAATGTTTTTGGTGGTGAGTTTCTTGCCATTGGAGTGGATGGAGGCGTTGCCGTCGGCAATGAAAGTGGATTGGATCGAAGTTCCAACCGTGTTTACTTAGGTCCTCGCTTAGCAATGAGCTTTAGTGATAACTTCTCTTTGATATACGCCTATCGTAAAAACATCAGCGGAGAGGGTGAGTTTTCAACCAACTCATTGGCTCTGGCTTACAAATGGTAGGATTGTTGGTTATGAGAAAGGACTTAATCAATTTAAAGACTTTCCATAACCTGGGAATTTCTTTGATCTTAGTTTTTATTTTGGGTCTCGGTGAAAACGCTTTTGCCGAGGAGATTTATAATTACTATTTTCAAAAGTCTCAAAGTCAAAAGATCTCAAAGACAAAAGATAAACTTAAAGCTCCCGCTCCAGTTGTAAAGTCTCAAGCTGGAAAAACACCTGAAGCCAACGAAGAGTACAAAAAGTGGGAGCTGAGTGTGGGGTGGGGGACTGTGTTCGGGGCGGCCCAGGTCTACGCCCCTCTTTCAAGTGGTGGAACTGTGCAAACCACCTCTGGCTACAGTCAAAACCTTTATGTGATTGGTGGGAAATACAATATCACGCGTTTTTTTGATGCCCATGGGGCTTTGCATTTGCCTAATAGTGATATCAGCCTGGATCGAACCATGATTGGTTTTCAAGAAGAGTCCGGTGTAGCGCAAGCTCAAAGCACGTTGGATTTTCAGCTCATGCTGGGCATGGGGACAACGCCGTTGCACTTCGATTTTTTAGGTTTTAATTTTTTAGAATTGGGTTGGGACGTGTCGTTTATTTTAGGTGATGAAAATTATTTGGGAGGAAATAGCTCGGTGTTGGTGTGGGGGCCACGGGCGGCGATCAACTTTTCCAGTTCTGTGTCTTTACTTCTGTCTATACAAAGAGAGATTCAACGCAGTGGCGGATCCAGTATTGGAGTCACCTCGGCACGCTTTGCTTACCGCTTTTGATTAATCGAGAGCTTTTGTTTTATGAATGCGGGCATGCGCATCCCAGCCCATCCACGTCGCAAAAATCAGACTGGCTGGTAATCCCAAGACCACACCCGCCGCCGCGACGTAGAAATTCAAAAATAGGCTGATACTCGGAGCCTGGTAACCCGCCCCCAAAGCAAATTGCACAATAGCGATAATGTAGGGGCTTAAAAATGTGGTTAAAAGACCAAACGTAAAAATACTGACTATCGATAGGATGTGACTCCACACCATTATTTTGTGCTTCTCGGTGTTGCGATAAATTTGTCTACCAATAAGACTGCCAATCAATTCAATCGACAGAATTAAAAAGGGTGCGAAGAGAATGAGAATGTAGGCCAGGAAGACTATCTTTTCAAAGTCTGGATTTCTGAATGTATCGAAGACAGCGACTCCCCCGATGGTGGCGGTGTAAGTGAAGATGGCATATTTATAATAATGCTTTTTAAGAAACTGGTCGGACCGCACAGCCAAATCCTGACAAGCCTCCTGCCAATGGGGAAATGCGAACTTGTAGTTCCATTCGGCCAGTCTTTTTGAAACCACTCGTCGACTTTTTAAAACAAGTTCGGTGTCTGTTCTCATAAAATAGGCGCCAACCTTAGTCATCAAACGGGTGGCCGGAAGTCCCACAGGC
>CAXRIX010000023.1:0-42880 GCA_964230555.1 Bdellovibrionales bacterium | reverse complement strand
GGTGAAACAACTGCACCCCGATAATCGGTGCTGCCTGAAAACCTTCGTAGGTGACAATGCCTCTTTTCATCAACAGACTTTTTGTCTGTCCTCCAACAATCACCTTAAAGTTTTCATTGGCGAAGGATGATGCCTGACTTTTCGGAGTTACGACCAGGGTCATTGTTAAAAATAGAAGAAGTATGCTTTTTTTTAAATTGGGATTCATCAAATCATTATTCTTTGAATTTGGGTTAAATGTGACATTTCAAATGATATAAATGGTGACGTCCGGCGGCAATTCAAAAACCTTGGTCGTGAAAACCAGGCTTTTTATTACCCTGCCAAGGTCCAATGTTTAATAATTAGGACATCCTTATCTATATAATTGGGGGTCTCATGGGGCAGTTTCTTCAAACTTTGGTTTTAATCCTATTTTGTTTTCATTGGGCCCACGCCCAAGAAGCCAGCACGCTGGACGTTGATTACGACGAATTGAAACAACAGGTAAAAAAAGAATCCGGTGTCACACCCGTGACCGAAGAAGAGGTCACCGGTCAAAAGGTGGAGCGGGTGGAAGTCACTGGCTCTCACATTAAGCGCATTGATGTCGAAGGGCCCTCTCCGGTTTTGACTATTGATCAAGACGACTTGATTCGTTCGGGTTACAACTCTGTTTCAGATGTTCTGCGCGACACCGGAGTGAACTCTTTTGGTTCCTTTCGCGAGCATGCCGGGCAGATTGGTGCTGGGACCTCGGCTGTGGATTTGCGCGGACTGGGGCAAGTGAGAACCTTGGTCCTTTTAAACGGAAAAAGACTTCCCGCCGATGCCGTTGGCGGAGCCGTGGATCTGAATGTTATTCCCATGGGAGCGGTTGAGCGAGTTGAGATTTTAAAAGATGGTGCCTCGGCGATTTATGGGTCGGATGCTTTGGGTGGAGTGGTGAATATTATCACTAAGAAAAACTTTATTGGCCATGAAATAGGGAGCACAATCTCGGTGACTGAGCAACCCGGAGGAGAGCGACGCGACCTCAGTTACACTTATGGATATCAGTCCGGGCGCTTGAGCATGACCAATGTCGTTTACATGCGCCATAACGAGCGTATTAAATCCTCAGACCGGGCTTGGTCGAACTATGGACAGAGCTCTTACAGTGTTGATCCTGCTTACAAGAAAGACGGCGAGGCCAATTACACTCCCTCGGACAGTTGTGATCCCGACTCGGTTTTAGATGATGGACGCTGTTCGTATAACTTTGGTCAGGAGAACTGGGAGATGCCTTACGTGCAGCAGGCCTCTTTGATGAATGAGATGCGCTACGATATCAACGGCGAAACCGAAGCCTTTTCGCGAGTGAGCTTTTCATACAAAGAAGTGGACTGGGTTTTTGCGCCTTCTTTTACAAACTCCCTGCGGGCTCCGGATCCCAACGATCCTAGTGAAGAGGTCACTGTGCGCATGCGCCTTGGCGAGCTTGGCAATCGTCGTTCCAATACCAAAACCCGCGCCGGCACCGTGTTGACGGGTCTAAAAGGCTACGTCGCCGACACTTGGGAGTGGGAGAGCTCGATTAGTTATAACAAGATTGATCGCAACGAACGACGTTCCGGTTATGCATTGGCTGACGATTTGCAAAATGCGGTCGACACTGGTCAGTACGATCCGTTTGCTGAACCCGGTAAACGTGGTGATCTGACCGGACTGCTTTATGATCCGCAACAAAACAGTATTTCAGAAAATACGTTTTTTGATGCCAAAGCCAGTGGGGAAGTGGGCATGTTAGGTGCCGGACCCTTGATGATGGCTGTGGGCGTGCAAGGTTTCCGTGAACTCTACAAGGACTACGCTGATGATCGCACCCTCAATGGTGAAGTACTAAACATCGCCAGCAGCGAAGGCGGTGGGGCGCGAAATTCAGCTTCGGTTTTTACTGAGGTCAATGCCAACATCATTTCCAGCCTAGAAAGCTCAGCGGCTCTTCGGTACGATTTTTTTGAAGGCTTTGGCAGCACAGTGAATCCGAAATTGGGCTTTCGCTATTTACCTTGGAAAGAGGTCATGTTTCGCGCCTCAGCCGGAACCGGATTTAAAGCCCCCCAAATGCAAAAGCTTTACAGCGCCCAGACTACGGGGCGTACCGGCTTTGTCGATCAAGTTCACTGTAACCAAGTCGGCGGTTCGGCTTGTGATTTTCGACAAAACCCGGTGGTCATCGGCGGAAACCGCGACTTAAAAGAAGAACGCTCCTTTTCGTTTAACGTGGGAACAGTTGTGCAACCCAATAAGCTGCACAGTTTTGGTGTCGACTTTTGGTACTACGATCTGAAGGATCTGGTTGAGGACACCGATTATGGTGCGATCACACGGGCGGAAGCTGCGGGTGTTGATATCAGTAAGTACGGTGCGGTTGCGCAACGTGATCCGTTGACTGGCGAATTGATTGGAGATGGGTTGTATGCTCCGTATCTCAATATCTCGTCAACCGAAACCCAAGGATTGGATTTCAACTACGACGGACGCATGCTGACCACAGTCGGTGACTTTCGTATTCGTTTCCGACACTCCCATATGATTTATTACAAAACGGAGCCCTTTCTCGGTACCGGTGTGACCGATCGTGTGGGGCTCAATGGACGGCCACAGTGGCGCAACAACACCACATTCTTTTACTACCCTCATCCCAACCATGAGTTCAGTTTGTTGGCGCGTACGATTGCTCAAAATGCCAAACGCATTCCCAGTCGGGGACGCTATCCCACCTATACAGAGTTGGATTTACGCTACAATTGGAATATCGGAGATTGGGATGGTCGGTTGACCTTCGGAATTAAAAACTTGTTAGGGAGTTTGCCTCCCTTTGATGATTCAAATCAGTTTGATGCCGACATCAACTTTCGCCTATACGACGAACGTGGCCGAGCGGCTTACTTGGGTTATCGTCAGGTTTTTTAAATATGCAGCTGCTTTTGCATTTTCGCCGTGTAAGTGCGGTGAAAATAGCGTTTGTAGAAAACCTGATAACTGCAAAGTGCTAAAATCAGCCCGCCAATGGCTGCCACTTTTGAAGTTTCATGTTGGGTCATTGCGAAAACGCCGATCGATCCGTAGATATACGGCAGTGACTCATAAAACATATACTCTAAAAACTTCATGATTCCCCCTCCTCGAAAACTGTCTATAGTATAGCTAAATTTTACCGACACCGCCATAAGTTCAGTCAAATGGAATAGGCTTCAGGAGAGCGTTTCAAACTGATTCGTCGTTTCAGTTTTAAGCAACAAAGATTGTCAAAAGAGTTTACAATTTTAAGGTTTGTAACAGTTGTTAAGGCGGATTATTTCAATCCGTCCTGACACATGGTGATCCGTTTCATTTCATCAATTTGATATTTATCCGAGCGTTGCGCCGTGGTGCTGATCCACCCAGCCACTTGTGCTTTCAGAGTGTTGTCAGTGGTTGTCGAAAGGCCACATCCAGGGTTGGGTTGAACGCCGGCAATACCGATGGCGCCAGGGCCACCGGCGGGGGCCTCAGTCCAAGTTTTAAAATTAGTACAAGCACCGCCACAGTCGCAGGCCGCTTGCGTTCGAAAGCACTGTTGGTCATCAACCATAATATCAATATTGTTGGGATTGTCGTCCGCCCGCAGTCGATAATAATTCAATCGGCCTGTTGGTTGAAACCCCGACGCTTTAAAGTTTCCAGGAAAGATCCCAAATTCAAGGCGGGCCGAGGCGGCTGCGGTGTAATAGTCACCAAGAAGGTTAAGGCCTTCCTTTTGGCGGGCTTTGGCCTGGTAGCCTTGGTAGCTTGGAATAGCGATCATAGAGAGTATCGCGATAATCGCCACCACTGTCATGAGTTCCATAAGCGAGACGCCACGCTGATTGAGCAAAGACTTCATTTTGAAAACCCCCGTAAAACATTATTATATCAGTCCGGTGTAGGAAAACCAGGGCTGATTAGGATCTTTGTGTGTTGATTTCCTGATTCCATGGTGCCACCCAGAAGAGAAGGATCATTCCCGGTAGAGCAGACAGCCCGCAGAAGATAAAAAAGTCGGTGTAACCCAGACCTTGGATGGAACCAAAAGTTTCATACATCCAGCCGTCCTTGGCGGAGACGCCTTCTATTAAAAAACCGGTGGTGGCATTAGCAAAGGTTCGTGGCAGGGCAATCAGGCTGGAAAACAAAGCGAACTGGGTGGCTGTGTAATTCATATTGGTGGCTCGGGCCATAAATGCCGTCAGGGCTGATGCGCCCAGTCCCACTCCCAGGTACTCAAAGGCAATGACTGTGGCAAGAATCCACAGCACCGGTCCGGCCTCATTAAGAACAGCAAAGCCAAATATCGAAACCAACTGCACAACACCAAACATCCAAAGAGATTTATTAATTCCATAGCGAAAAATAGCAACGCCACCAATAAATGAACCAATCATCATCGACCAAAAGCTTACAACTTTTACTGTCGATCCAATCACTGTATTTGAAAACCCCACATCCATGTAAAAGGGGGTGGAAAGAGCGGTGGCCATATTGTCGCCAAGTTTATAAAGAAATAAAAAGCTTAAAAATAAAACAGCCGATTTCACACCTTCACGATTGAAAAATTCTTTGCCGGGCTCAATCACCGACTGTCGCAGAGTGCGCACTGTTCGTTGTTTTAGACTGACTTCTTTGATCAGAAGCGTTTTAATGATTCCAATGAACATGAAAAGACCAATAATGATATGCACCGCCGACCAAGACACATAATCCGATAGAATCAAACCCAGTCCACCCGGAATAAATCCCATAGCTCGGTATCCATTCATATACATGGAATTTCCCAAGCCCAGTTCGCGATCTTCAAGCAATTCGCGTCGGTAGGCATCAAGCACCACATCTTGGCTGGCTGAGAAGAAGGCCAAGGTGGCGGCGGCATAGGCAATAAAACCAATACTCATTTGCGGATCTAAAAATGCCATGGAAAACATGCTGCCCATGCAGGCGATTTGGGTGATCAGCATCCAGCCACGGCGCAAGCCTAAAAATGGCAGTTCAAAATAATCCAAGAGGGGAGACCAAAGAAACTTCCAAGTGTAGGGAATTCCCACCAGCGAGAATAAACCAATGGTTTTCAAATCCACATTCTCTGAGCGCAGCCAACCGGGAATCAGTTGATAGATATAAAACAGTGGTAGCCCTGCGCTGGCGCCGTTGAACAGGCAAATCAACATTTTTTTATTAAACAGAGCTTCCCAGAAGCTCATTTTAAGGGGCTCAGAGCGGTCGGACATGGGAATATTGTAGACCCTCATGGCGCCCTGTGCTAGTCCTAAATCGCATTCAAGGGGGGACCATGAATTCCAATCGTGTCATTCTATTGTTCGTCATCTTAGCCGCTGTGGTGGCCTGTTCTTCGGGTGGGGACGACGCTCCCAAAAACGGTCCCGTTGATAAAGATCCAGTTACCGACAAGTCTATCGAGGAGCCGCAACCCTTTTTTGAACAAAACCGTGCTTATAGTGCTCTGTTTATTCAAAATGCCATCGAAGAAAAACAAGACATTCGCATACAGCAAGCCTTACAAGCTGATAAACGTGAAGCCGATCGCGATTTGCAGACGGCGCAGCGGCGTTTAAGTGAAAAGAATCAAGAAGTGATCGAGCTTGAGAAAGAAATTGCAGAAAAGGAAGGCTTAAACGGCAACAAACAGGCCGAGCTCAATAATTTAAACCTTGAAATACGAGTCAACGAAAGGAAAATTCAACAGCTCAACAACGAAATTAACAACCTACAAGTGGATGTGAACGCTGTTGAAAGCCGTATCTCCGAAAAGCAGTTGCAATTGAATCCGTTGCGCCGAGACCTCAACAATAAAAAGCGTCAAAAAGAAAACTTAGCGCGAGATCTTCGCAACTTGCAATCAGATATTCAAAGGCTGCGTGCAGAGAATCAGCTCAAGAAGCAGCAAGTGCTGAATGTCGAAAATCGTATCAATAACTTGCAAACTCAATTGGCCTCGGCACAAACTCAGCAGGCCAAACAAGACATCCGTCAAAAACTGCAAAGAGCTCGAAACCGAAAGAACAATTTAGAAACACAAATTCGTAGCAACCAACAACAGATCACTCAGTATCAGAATCGTATTCCGCAATGGCAGTCTGACATTCGAGGTTTGGATCGGGACATCGCTGATTTGGAGCGACGTGAAAACGCATTGGAATTTGACCTAGCCAATCTGCGAGAAGAGAAGAGCCGCTACCTGCGTGAGCAGGACTCGCGGCAACGTCGGCGCCAGAGTTTGGTGGCCCAGAACCAAGTTTTAGAAAGCAAAATCGCCGAATTGGATGACCTGCCGACGGAGATTGAAAGCCTAAAGGAGCAGCTGAAGGTCGCCAAACAGGAGCGCCAGGCACTACTTGTGGCCCGAGACAATGCCCAACGCCGCTACGATGGGGTGGCTAAGAGTTTTGCCGATCACACGGCGAGCATCAAAAACAAAGCCCAGCGACTCAATCAGCTCGAAGAGCTTAATGACAGAGCGCTCGCAGAGCTCTACCAGAGTCTCTAGCGGAGCCTCGAGCAGCTGAGCAAAAAACTATTGGCCTTAGACCTTGAAAATGCTAAGAAATTGGGACTTTTCGGGGAGGCCAACAAATGATCCACGACCGTTTTGTAACAGGACATGGGGGAACTAAAATACCCATTCCCTACCAGCCTGTTGATCAGGTGGGCGCAGAAGAACGCGCTGCTTTTTTCACAAAAAGATCAATAAAAAAAGCCAGCAAGCTGGACGCTCTTTACACCATAATCTCGATGATAGATCTGACCACTTTGGAAGGCGCCGACACGCCGGGGAGAGTGAAGCAGTTGTGTGCAAAGGCGCGCTTTCCAATTCCATCAGGCATTGATCAGGAACTTTCTCAGCATCCGAAGGCGCGACCGATGCCATCGGTCGCCGCCGTGGGTGTCTACCCCAATATGGTACCCCATGCAGCCAGAGCTCTGGAAGGCACAGACATCCATTTGGCTTCTGTCGCTACCGGGTTTCCAGCCGGTCAGGTGCCATTGAATATTCGTGTCGCTGATGTCAAAGCGGCTGTTTCCTACGGCGCTGACGAAATTGATATGGTTATTAACCGAAGTGCTTTTTTAAGTGGTGACTATCAAACAGTTTTTGATGAAATTGTTCAGATTAAAGAGGCTTGCGGAGAAGCTCATTTGAAAGTGATTTTAGAAACGGGCGAGTTGCTTACTTACGATCGGGTTCAATTCGCCTCTCACTTGGCGATGCTGGCTGGTGCCGACTTTATTAAAACCTCGACCGGGAAAGTCAACCCAGCGGCGACTTTGCCGGTGACCTTGGTGATGTTAAACGCCATCAAGGATTACCATCGGTCAACGGGTGTTAAAATTGGAATGAAGCCCGCCGGTGGCATTCGCACCGCCAAGCAGGCCATACAGTACTTGTGCATGGTGAACGAAGTTTTAGGGCCGGACTGGTTGACGCCGGATATGTTTCGCTTTGGCGCTAGTAGCTTGCTAAACGATGTTTTAAAGCAAATCTATAAACAAATAACAGGTCGTTACTACTACGACAAAATCTTCTCCATCGATTAAGGACTGTTTATGTTAAGCAAGAATAAAGACTCGAAAAAGAAAAAGAAGAAAAACAAGCAAGGTAAAAGCAAAGACGCCAAAGTTAAAAAGACTGAGGCCTCTAGAAAACCTTTCCAGTTTGACTATGATGAAAGCTTAGAGTCGACAGATGTGGTCAACATAAAAGAAAAAAACCAACTTTTCATCAATGGCCGCTTTGTTGACCCGGCTGAGGGAAAATACTTTCCAACTCTTAATCCCGGCACAGGTGATGTTTTAGCCGAAGTCGCTGAGGCTTCAGGCAAAGACGTTGATAGGGCTGTGCAAGCCGCTCGCAAAGCTTATGAGAATGTTTGGTCAAAGATGTCGGGCCAAGAGCGAGGACGATATATATTTAGGATTGCTCGTTTGCTGCAAGAAAGGGCGCGCGAGTTTGCCGTTCTTGAAACCCTGGACAATGGAAAGCCTATTAAAGAAAGCCGCGACAATGATATTCCGTTAGTCGCCGCACACTTTTTCTACAATGCGGGTTGGGCTGATAAACTGGATTTTGCTTTCCCCGGGAAAAAGCTCAAGCCTCTCGGTGTGGCGGCTCAAATCATTCCCTGGAATTTTCCGTTGTTGATGGCGGCTTGGAAAATCGCGCCGGCGCTAGCGACAGGAAACACTGTGGTATTAAAACCAGCCGAAACCACTTCTTTGTCGGCACTCCTTTTGGCCGAGGTGATTCAAGAGTCAGGGTTGCCTGAAGGTGTTGTTAATATCATCACCGGAGCCGGGGCCACGGGGTCGCACTTGGTCAACCATGCTGACGTTAACAAAGTGGCATTCACAGGCTCAACAGCGGTTGGTAAAATGATTGCCAAAGCCACGGCAAAATCGAATAAAAAGTTAACTTTAGAATTGGGTGGGAAGTCCGCTCATATTATCTATGAGGATGCCGCCATCGATCAAGCCGTTGAGGGTGTGGTGAATGGTATCTTTTTTAACCAAGGCCACGTCTGCTGTGCCGGCTCTCGGCTTTTGGTTGAAGAGTCCATAGCCCCCTTAGTGATCGAAAAGCTAAAGGACCGAATGTCAAAAATCAGAGTCGGGAATCCGCTGGATAAGAATACCGATATCGGTGCTATCAACTCGCACCGTGAACTGGAAAAAATCAAAGGATTTGTTAGAGACGCTAAACAGGAAGGTTGGGAATTCTATGAGGCGGCTGCGACCGAGCCTCCCAGCCAAGGCTTTTATCACAAGCCATGCTTTTTTAATGATGTCGCTTCTAGCGCCACCATTTTCCGCAAAGAAGTTTTTGGTCCGGTGCTAACAGTCTCCACTTTTAGAACACCGGCTGAAGCGATTGCGAAAGCCAACGACACCCCCTATGGATTGGCGGCTGGCGTGTGGTCCGAAAAAGCTTCAAAAATTCAAAAGACGGCTCTCGGTTTAAAGGCCGGAGTGATTTGGGCCAATACTTATAATAAATTTGATCCTAGCTCACCATTTGGAGGTTACTTCGAAAGTGGTTGGGGACGGGAAGGTGGTCGCCATGGACTTTACCCTTATGTGGAGGTGAACTGATGTCAGGAATCAATCAAGCCAGTTCTCATATTGCTAAAACAACCAAACTTTTTATCAAAGGTGAGTTTCCACGTACTGAATCGGGGCGAAGTTTTCCGGTGAAAGTGCATGGTGGTGAGCAAGTCTTTGCCCATATCTGCCAAGCCTCACGTAAAGATCTGCGTAATGCTGTTGAAGCCGCTAAGGCGGCGCAGCCCGGTTGGGCTGGGCGCACGGCTTACAATCGCGCCCAGATATTGTACCGGATGGCTGAGATGGCCGAGGGGAAACGTCATGAGCTCGTTGAAGGTCTGAAAACTTTGATGGGTCTTAGTGAAGATAAGGCTGATCAAGAAGTCCAGCAAGGTATTGATAGTTTAGTGTATTACGCGGGTTTCGCTGACAAATACTCGCAAGTGATGGCGTCAGTCAATCCGGTGGCCGGACCGTTTCATAATTTTACAACTCCTGATGCGGTCGGAGTAGTGGGCTTGTTGTACGACAGAGATTTCAGTTTAGCTCATTTTTTTAGTACGATTGCAGCCGTAGTCTGTGCAGGCAATTCTGTGGTGGTGGTTTTTGATCAGCCGGGGGCAGCGTTGCTATCCGAAATGGGTGAGATCTTCAAAACATCGGACCTACCTGCGGGCGTCATCAACTTACTTTCCGGGCATCTAGATGAACTCTACAGTTTTTTAGGGGAGCATATGGAAGTCCATTCCATACTCTACACAGGCAACGATAGTCAGCGACTGGGTGAACTCAAAGAAATGGCTATAGAAAACATGAAGCGGGTGGTGCCTTGGACCTTTGATAATTGTGATCTAGAACCTATCGTCAGTTTTACGGAATCAAAAACCGTCTGGCATCCCGTCGGAATATAGTCCTCGCATCATCGAGTGTGGGCAGGTCAAAGAGATGTATTTTGATTGTTAGTGGTCTGTAGACCAGCCTCTTGAATAACCATGGGTTCGCTATTGCAGTTTTGCATTTCGGCAAGGTCTTCGGAAGTTAGAGTTTGATTATTCCTAGTCACAGTAATTCCAGGAAAATGTCCGATCAGAGTGTTCAGAGAACAACCTAAACTAAAATCAACACCAGGACCACGGCTATCGCAGTCAAGGGAAAAGCTGAAGCCATTCTGTGACTGAACCATAACATCTCGTCCGATGCGATCGGATTGGCCGACCACCGTGAGTGTTTGAGAATGTCCCTCAGACATTCTTAACAGCTCTGAGGAGCGATTGCGTAGAACCAGCACAGAATTAAAGTTGTCTCGGTCGGGAGCTGGTGTTTGGTAGGGAGAGCCGGTATCGATTCGGTTTTGACTATAAACCACGACTGATTGCCCACTGGGTGCAAAGATTGTCTCGTGATTGGTCTGGAAGGTGATCTCATCGCCAGGCTGCAAAGTCAGATTTTGCTGGTAATCTGAATTGTATTCACAGTCTTCGACTTGATAATCTTCGGCATCGGCCAACACGGAATGCGAGAAAAATAAAACCAGTGGAATTAAAATGTATTTCATTTGAAAAGTCATTCTAAGTTCGTTTCGATACCTTGTTTAAGGGCAAGAAACGGACCAAGTTTAGAAACTTTTTCGTGTCAGAGACTGAGAAGAAAGCCTCTCCAAAAGCCACAAAGGCTTAGATGGACCAATTGGCAAGTATTGTTTAGCAGGTGTCAAAAAAAAAGCCACTCATACGAGTGGCGAAAACCTTGTCCCTAGAAATGCTTTTGTGGACTTTACTGTCCGTCGAATATCAATTGTTAAAACTATGAAAATTATAAATCGAATCACCACTGGCAAACTGCGTGATGTGGTAGAAGCCGGTGTGCCCATAAACGTAGGCATTGGCTAAACCGTTGTCGTGTTGGTAGACGACTACTTTTTGGTTGGATTTATCAAGATAGGTGGTACGGCTGTCAATGCCGTCTTGGTTTCGAACTTCCACCATTTTACATTGAATATCTGTGGTTACGAAATCGGAATCAACCTCAATCTGTTGGGTTGAAATTTCGTATGAAAATCCATTAGCGCACTCACCAAAATGGGTGGTGTTTTGTTCCAGTTTTTGAGTTTTGCAGATGTTTCGTAAAAAAATCTTTTTCTCTTTGCAGCTTTCTAAACCAGTGTCTGCTTTTGAGAAATTTGCGGTAAAAATTAAAGTGATTGCCATTATGAGTTTTGCCATCTTTTTGCCCTCTTTTGTTTATATATTATAGAGAAGCAAATATAGGGCCAGCTGTCTGACCCTTGATTTGGATTTGATTGTATAACTTTTTAAATGCGCTAATAAGTTCGACGTCATAATTTGAGAAGTTTTTCAAAGTTTGCGTCAAATTTATTCACAAAGTGCATTGTCTCCAGAATGATTATTACCAATGACAAGATTGTTGGCGGAGTCTGCACAGAGTTGTGAAAACTTAATATGATACAAACCTTGTCTCATATTGGGCGTGCGACTAAAAACTAAGACGAGATCGTTAACGTCATTGGCGGTTGCCATCATTTTTAAATTGGTTCCTGGGGCTTCACGAATAGTGATTTGTCCATTCAACAGATCGTCCTTGTCAATTGAGTAAAAAGACGGAAACACAGGTTCGTAATAATCATTAGAGCCTTCTTCTTTAGAAACCTTCACCAAGCCCACCCACAGATTGTCGGGAATATGGCGGTCATCGATTTCACCATAAATGGGTTCAAAGCCAATCCGCATCTGACGAGGGCGCAGAGTGATATCTGTTTGCCCAGGACGAATAGGCATGGCCTC
The DNA here is from genome assembly GCA_964230555.1 of Bdellovibrionales bacterium. Classification (GTDB taxonomy): domain Bacteria; phylum Bdellovibrionota; class Bdellovibrionia; order Bdellovibrionales; family JAGQZY01; genus JAGQZY01. The sequence continues at coordinate 30,983 of CAXRIX010000023.1, read as the reverse complement.
ACCCAGATTAAAGATCTGATCGCAGTTTTTCATTTCGAGTCGTAGATTATTTCTTTTGTGGCGACAGGTAAAATCGATATCACCCTTAAGAAAGCCAGAGCGGCTGACCAGCATTTGCGCAAAGCCTCGATCGCGACCGTTGGGATTGCGGCAATTTCTTTGTACAGATACCACGGGATGTGCATCGATTTCTGCCGGTAGTAAGCCTTCCGAACATTCTGTTCTGGGGTTAAGGTCACCAGCGCAATGACTGTTGTTGCTTTCGATTACGGTGGTTCTTGTGCCACCACCGTTGAGATTCTTGTATTTAACAACTTGCAGAGGATTGGTGTTAACACGGATTCGAGTTGTTGATTGAATCGCTCCGTTTTCCTCGACTTCGTAACAGATGTACCCTCGATTATCGTGCTCGGTCATAACTAAGTCTTCCCGAACTCTTGATGTCACTCTGAGGTCTAAGGCGACATTCTCGCACAGAGCGTGGTTTTCAACTTTAACTTGTAAAACATAGTGACCGGGTACCAAAAGCTCTTTGTTGCGACGAGCATGAATTGGCTTCTCAACACCATCGGGGCTGATCAGCGTTAAATGGTAATTGAAGGGGCCTTCGCCACGACAGTCTTTGTTGTGAATCAAACCTTGTTGAACTGAAAAGTCACGCACGTCTGAAACTTTAAATTTAATAAGTTGGGTGAGATCAATAGCCGGCCGTTCTGAACTATCGCGAATCTCAATGGCTTGGCTGCCTTCCATCTGAGCCTCAGTGAGTTCCTGACTTTGTAGTTCTTTGAAAGCCACCTCGGTCGGGTTCTCGTTTTTCGAAGCATTTTTTACACACGCGGTGACAAAACTCGTCAACGAAAGCACGAACAAGACCCCTAAAAGGGATTTATTTTGATTCCAGCACATAACGTCCTCCTAATACCCATTAATGTGCAAATAGGACACCAGATGAGTTTTTTGACGAAATTTTAGTCGAATACGGGCTTTTCGCGAGAATAACCATTGAATCGTCTCAAGGTTGATCAGTTCTTTCATTCGTAAGTCTAGAAAGCGCGACCCAAGGCTGTGGGCTTAGGTTTTGGAGGCCGACTAAGGGTTGTATTTAATTAAGGGGAGAACCATGCAACGTTTATGCTTACTACTAATATTAGTCATTCCGTTTTTAACAACGGGGTGTAAGCAAGAGGTGGGCTTCGGTGCCACACAGAACTCTCAACAAGTGGGATCCAGTGGTGACGGAGATACCGTCCAGGGACCGGTTGTCAAAATCACTCAGGAGCCAAGCGATCACAAACTTTTTAAATCAACCCAAGTCGTATTTGAGGTTGTGGCTGGAGACAATGAGATCGAGAAAGTTCAATGCTACATCAATAACTTTGAGATCAATTGTGATTGGGTGAAAGGGATCGTTAAGCTTTTTGATATGCCATTGGGAGTCCACTGGTTTGAAGTGGTGGCCACAGATGTTGAAGGGCTCGTTGGAAAAGCTAAGGAAAACTGGAGCGTGTTTAACAACTACGTCCGCTATGAGGAAGAGATTACGGTTAATAAAGAGTCTAAGAAAACGGATATCTTGTTTGTTATCGATAACTCAAGCTCCATGCGCTATGAGCAGACTCAAATCAGTGAGCGATTCAATAACTTTATCAATCAGATTGACGATATTGACTGGCAGATTGCCATTACGACCACCGACCCTCGCAGTAGCTTAGACTGGAATGATGGGAAAATTGATCCGTTCAGCAACCGCGACTATTACCTAACTCCGGCCTTGGGTAAGCAACGCGCTCAACAGCTTTTCTCGGAGCACGTGCAACGCAGTGAAAGTGGATGGGATACCGAAAAAGGCATCAATGCGACTTATCGTGCTATTGAACGGGGTCTTGATGGGCGCGGTATGGTTAACAAGAAAATGGCTGAGTTCTTCCGAGAAGATGCGGCTTTGGCCGTGGTTGTGCTATCTGATGAAGATGAAGCGGGTAGTGGCGGTAAGAGTGACGTTAATAACCTTCTCAATCTAGTGAATACCAGTTGGGGTAATAGTAAAGTCTTTCAGTTCAACTCTATTATTGTCCACACTCAAGAGTGTTTGAATGCCTCTTGGCAGCACCGGTTGGGCCATAAGTACGAAGAGCTTTCGCGTCGAACCAACGGGTTGTTGGGGGACCTTTGTGCTAAGAACTACAGCAAGATGCTGACTGATCTTGGTAAAGGGGTGGCGAACCTTAAGCGTGTTCACAAGTTAAAGTGTGAACCTCAGGATATCGACAACGACAATAAAGTCGACTTACTGATCATCCCTAAAAATGGGAAGAAATTACCTGGGTATACCATCGACAAAGACACCATCACTTTCGATAAGGCTTTGAAGTCAGGAGATTATGATTTTCATTATTTCTGTCTTGAGAACTAAAAACGTTTCATAGTGATGCGTTTGTAACGACCCTATGTCTAGATTCCGCCTCGGAAGCTAAGTTTAACGAAACGAGCTTCCGATTTCTTTTTGAAGAGTCGAGGGGGATCTTGTGTTTTTCATTACTTTGCTTTTAAGTTTATTCCTTGTTGTATCAGGCTGTAAATCCGAAGAAGTCGCTTTTGGCTCAGCCGATAATGCACAGCTCGTGGCTCCTCCTACAGGAACCGGCGGGCATGATGGTGAAACGCCTTCCTTGCAACCACCGGTGGTGACTTTTACCGAAAAACCGCAAAATCATTGGTTGGGTGAGTCCACTCAGGCTCGCTTTAAAATTGTCGCCGGTGATTTTCCTGTATCGGATGTTCGTTGTAAAGTCGATGGTTGGCCATTGCCCTGTCTACTGACGTCACTCTTTATTCAACTCTCTGGATTCGATTTAGGTGAGCATGAAGTCAAAGTTGAGGCCGAAGACACCGAGGGTTTAACCGGGAAAAGCTCGGCGCGTTGGTTGATTAGTAACAAAATCAATGCAGTTGCTGAATCCGTGGAAGTGGAACCGGCTGGTAATCAAGCTGATATCCTGTTTGTTATCGATAATTCGATTTCGATGGCTGAAGAGCAAGCGGAGATGGGACGAAGAATTTCACACTTTTTTTCGAGACTTCAAAACTTGGACTGGAAAGTGGGCATTATCACGACCGATCCTTATGCTCTGGACCCACAAACCCAAATCGCCAATCCTTACGCTGATGGGTCACTGCTGCAGTTTCCCGACAGTTCTTATTGGTTGGATTCTTCTTTGTCGTTAAATCAGGCACGCAGTCTTTTTGCTCAAACGATTCAAAGAGATGAAGAGGGTAACGGACATGAGCGTGGTATTCGTAATACTTATCGCGCCATCGAGCGTTCGCTGCAACCCGAGGCGAACTCGGCCAATCGACGTCTTCATGAATTTTTCCGTGACCGAGCTTCCTTGTCCGTTGTTTTGATTTCGGATGAGAACGAGACTCTCCTTGATGGAGTTGGTAATTTGCTTCCTGAAGGCTTTAAGAGCGAAGGTACAAATTTAGTTGATTTTGTATCCCAGACTTGGGGCTCCTATAAAAAGTTTCAGTACAATTCTGTTGTCGTGCTGCCCGGAGACTATGATTGCCTAGGGCAGTATGAAAGTTTTGGAGAGGCCTATATTGAACTGTCTGAGCTGACAGGTGGAGCTGTAGAGAACATATGTGCGGCTGACTACACGGGGGCCCTTCGCAATATCGCTGCCGGTGTTATCAACTTGCAAAAAGTCTATTCACTGCAGTGTCAACCTTTTGATAACGATGGTGACGGCTTTGCCGATTTTAATGTAACAAAGGTTTCCAACTCTGGATCGATCCCATCGTTCCAGGTCGTAGGCGACAAAGTGGAATTTGAACGACCATTAACACCGGGGAACTATAAATTTGAGTACTCTTGTCTTGAAAATGTCTCAAACTGAGACAGTCGCAAAATGTCACAATTAATAAATTCAAATGTTTAGTTTTGAGCTGTCATAAGTTTTTACAAAAAACTTTTAAATACCCGAGATTTATTGAACAATAGAACTCGCGTTACCTGTTTTGTTCTAATACATTTTATTTTTCAATCTTGATACTTTTTTTGGAGGGTCCATGAGGGCACTAGTACATCGTTATCTTCTCACACCGTTTCTTGTCGTGCTTGGCACGTGCAGTTTGCTGATATTTCAAAATTGTTCCAATGATGTTGGCTTCGATTCGGATCCTAGCAAGGGACAAATTGCTACACCGGCTGACGGTGAAGGCGAGAACTTTGGAGCGCCAGCCAGCGGTAACTCCGATGTTATTATACAGATCAACGAACAACCGCAAGATTCGACGTCCGATCAAGGACTGGTGATTGACTATGAGGTGAACTCACCATCCGGAGATATCACTGACGTGAACTGTCTTTTAAATGGTCAGCAGGTCAATTGTGACCCAACCGATCGCATTGATATTCCACCCACTGGAACCGGACCACAGACTTTTACTATCACTGCCACAAATACCAATGGAACGACAGTGACTGAAACAATCACCTGGACAATTTACGATCGCATTGTGCAAAAAATAAAAGACTTTGATGTTAACGTAGCCGGTGACAAAGTGGATATTATCATCAACGTTGATAACTCAGGATCTATGGAGTACGAGCAAAGCAGTATGGCTTTAAGAATCGCAAATTTCATGGCTCCATTCGCAGGCCTCGATTATCACATCGCCATTACCACAACGTCTCCGATTGGTGCTGATGTTGGTGGTGTGTTTGTGTGGGCTCCAACCTTAGACTATGTTGATGGTAAATTCACCGAACTTGATGATTCTGGAACTTACTGTATTAAAAGTTCTGTCCATTCTCAGCAACAGGCTCAGGCTTTGATTGAAGGCAATGTGATCCGTGGAGCCAAGCTCCTTGATGATCTTGGTAATGTTCTTGTTGATGGTAACGGCAACACTTGGCCTGAAGGAAACGGTTTTGAGAGAGGAATCATGACAACCCGGCGAGCTTTCGAAAGAACGTTGTCCGGCGAACAGAATGACAACACCTGTATCCGTGACGGAAGTGTTCCAAAGCACGTGATTTTGATCTCTGATGAGGATGAAACAATCTATGAAGAAGATGCCAACAGCAATCCGATCATCAATCCGAACACCAATGCACCAACACCATTGACTGACATTGGTCGTTCAAGCGGTACCGCTTTGCGAAATTACGTTTCCCTTCGTTATGGATCGAATACTGTTTTTAAATTCCATTCCATTATTGTGAACCCCTTGAATCAAGAGGGTGTTAATTGCTTGGCTGGCCATGGTCGCTCTTTAGGAGTTGAATATGCCAAGCTATCGCAAGCCACGGGTGGATACATCGGCTCGGTTTGTGCCGCAGACTACAGCACCCAGTTGGGTGAAATCGGAAAAATAATTTCTGATTCATCTTTAACCGAAGCTCTTGAGTGTGTCGCAATTCCCGATGATAGCGGTAACTACGGAAATGTGGTCAACCGTTCCAACAACCAAGAGGTTGGAGTCGCCTATGAGTACAATGGTGATAAAGTCGATTTTGAACGATTGTTAGCCCAAGGCTCTTACCGAATTACCTACTACTGTTATGAGTAGTCCGGTTAATAAACGCGCTCTTTAAAGAGCGTGTTCCGATAACTCATTTTTCAACTGGGTCACTTGATAGTGGCCCTTTTCGTTGGTGCCAAGTTTACCCATGGCGTAGTTTGGATCGTGGGTGAAAAATATATTCAAATCTTTTTCAGCAAAGTTCTGATAAAGTTTTTGTTTTTCCTCAATCAACATTTCCGGGTAACGATCATATCCCATAGTTATAGGTAGATGCACCCATGCTGATCCTGGGATAAGGTCTCCAGCAAATACCACAGTTTCTTTTTCGCCTTTTATCAAGGTGTGCATTTGTCCCGGGGTGTGGCCCTCGGATTCAAAAAATTCTATAAATTCATTCAAGGGGGCCGGAGGTTGACGACCCTCGATCAGCTGCAGTCGTCCCGATTCTTCGAGAAGTTTATTCAACATAGGTACAAAAGACGCGCGGTCACGAAAATGAGGATTTTGAGCCCGATCCCAGGCCTTTTTACCGACGATAAATTGAGCTTTTGGAAACACCAATTCAGTGCGTCCGTTCTGCATTTCTTGGTAGGAAGGGAGAAGTCCACCGGCATGATCAAAATGCAAGTGAGACAGAATAACGAAATCAATATCTTCGGGTTTAAAACCTTTGTGTTTTAGGTTCTCAACCAACATATTGCGATCGGCGTTTTGAACTCCAAAGCGATCGGCCAGCTTGGGCTCGAAAAAAGCCCCAATGCCCGCTTCACAGAGAATTTTTATATCTTTGTACTCTATGAGGAGACAGCGGCATGACAAAGGAATTCGATCTTTTTCATCAACCTCGGTCCATCGTTCCCAAAGAGCGCGGGGAGCATTGCCAAACATAGAGCCCCCATCAAGCCACTGCTTATTGCTTTCAATGGATGTTAATTTCATGACCTCTCCTTCGTCAGTGTCGCGTCTTTCTTATTTAACACAGCTCAAGAGACCTTTGAAGGGGGGCGTTTTTTTGTGCACGAAAAATCACGTTTCGGGCCTGAGGTCTTCTATTTTCGAGTTCAAATCAGGTTGTTTTCTATCCTTTGACATTCTTTTTGCGAGAGAATACAGGATCAGCCAAAGGAAACTGAACTTATGAAACGCTGTGCACTTTTAACTTGTGATGACCTTGAGAATAAAATTTTGGATGACGATCGTTTGGAAAAAGCCCTGACCGATAAAGGCTGGGATGTTCAGTGGATCGTTTGGACCGAGGGCGATGTGGACTGGGATTCTTTTCAGTGCGCCATCGTTCGCACCACTTGGGATTACACTCAGAAGACTCCGTTCTTTTTATCTCAACTTAAAAAAATTGATGAATCCAGCTGTCGCCTTTTCAATGACTTTGAGATTGTGCAGTGGAACTCGCAAAAAACCTATTTAAAGACCTTTCAAAAAGCAGGAATTCCGGTCATTCCCACTCTGTGGGTGAATCTTAAGAGTGTGGAGCAGATCCTTGAAGAGAGTTCATCCCTCGCTTCAGAAACTCTAATTATCAAGCCTCAACTGGGAGCCGGCGCTAAAGATGCCTTCTTTGTTAAAAAAAGTGATCAAGAAGGCCTAAAGGCAGCCGTCAGTGTTCTTCAGGGGCGAGACGTCATGATACAACCTTTTATGAGTCGGGTGGCCTCTGAGGGCGAATACTCTGTACATTTCTTCAATCAACAGCTCAGTCATATGATTCTAAAAACTCCCAAAAGTAATGATTTTCGATCACAAGAGGAGTATGGCAGTTTTGTTCGTAAGGTTGAGCCCACCGACAAAGCATTGAATTTCTGCCAAAGAGTTTTACGGGAAATTCCGGGGGACACTCTGTTTGCTCGAGTGGATTTTATCCATGATGATAAAGAGGTGCCTCATTTGAATGAATTGGAGTTGATTGAGCCGTCACTCTATTTTCGATATGATGAAGAGGCCGCTCCTCGAATGGTGGCGGCCTTAGAGTCTCTTCTTATTACTTCGAACCCGAAGCGTATTCGATAAGTCCTGCAAAATGTTTGTCGGCATGTTGTTGAGCATCGGCGATACCAAAAAACTTTTTGTACTGGTTGAAGCCCATGTAGAAAGCGTAAAATACAAAGGCAAAATCATCGTCGGAAAGAGTTCCTGAGAATTCCCCTTTGGCGACGCCATTTCCATGCACAGTTTTAAGAAAATCTAAAAAAGTTTTTTGTTGAGTCAAAAGAAAGTCGTGAACTCTTCCTGGTCGATCATCAAATTCCAGGGCCGCCGTTAAGAAAATACAACCACCAGGAATCTTGGGCTCTGTCTTTTCGTACCATCCGGGCATCACAGAAACTAGAAATCGTACCTGGTCTTTTGGAGATTCAATTTTTTTACAGGGCTCTAGAACGATTTCTTTAAAGAGATTATCAGCGAATTCCAGAATCTCTAACTGGAGTTGTTCTTTTGAAAGAAAATGGGCAAAAAGGCCACTTCGAGACATTTCAGCTTTGGCGGCCAAGCCACCTATACTGATATTAACTAAGCCTTTAACACTCGCCAGCATCAAACCTTCACGTAATATATGATGTTTGGTCGCTTGACCTTTGGTTTCAGTCATAGGTTTTTTTAACTTATAAATAGTTGGAAGTTGAGGAAAAATTTCGAAACCGGTCATAAAAAACGAATTTAATAGTCTTTCGGGGTGGACATAAGGTGTCGGAACTATTGATCTTTTTTGGGAAATAAAAATACAACTGTTTTTTTATTAACCAGTCATTAAAACGATATCAGTCTCATTTTTACCGATTTGTTTTCATTTAAGCCACTAATTTCACTAAATAAAAATGATTAACTCTTCGGGCGTTGCAATTGTTTTCAGTTGCTCCATGCCTTGTTTTCCGATTGAATTGTAAATAAATGGTAAGAGTTTTCGGGGGATTTATGAATCACATATTACTCTTTATCAGCACCTTCTTTTTTATGGAATTTGCTGCATGGTCCCTTCACAAATACGTTATGCACGGCTTTTTGTGGAGCCTGCATGAGGATCACCACACTCCTAATAAGCAGCGGTGGTGGCAAAAAAACGATGCTTTTGCCATTTTCTTTGCTGTCCCCAGCTTCCTCAGTATCCTTTTTGGCAGCTATTGGGCCGATCCGCTCTGGGCCACCTTCGGGTATGGCATTATGGCCTATGGGGTGGCCTACTTCTTTATTCATGAAGTCGTTATCCATCGACGTTTAAGATTTTTGCAGCTTAACCAGTGGTATTTTCGTGCTGTGGTTCGAGCTCATCGCGACCATCATGCCAATCGATTTAAAGAAGACGGGCGAAACTTCGGTATGTTGGTTGTTCCAATTCGCTATTTCCGTCAGGCCTTCAGCGGTCGAATATAACCATTAGCGTCCCATTTTCATTTTTTGAAACGTGACGATGCCGACCATGGCGGCGCCAAAAACCATCAAATACAAGATGTTAGAGGCTGTGATTGAGATGTCCTTCGAAGCCAGTGACCAGGTCAGGAGACCATAATGGTAGGTCGGCAGCCAGGGAGTGATGGGTTGCAAAGCTTCGGGGAGGATTTCAGGGGGCTTCCACAGGCCGCCAGCAAATGACAAAACCAAGTGAAAAAAATTGGCGACCGGTACCACTGCCTTGGGAGAAAAGAAGTTGCCTATGGCCAAACCCATCAGCAAAAAAGGTAAGCCCCCAAGGGTCAAATACAAAAGCATGAGTATAAAAGTAAGAAAATCCAGATCAGTGGGTGTGAACACCAATGACACCGTATAGATCAACCCACAGGCGAAGGTGCCTAGGACAATTGAAGTCATCAGTCTTGAAAGAATAACCAGTCCGGTGGGGATGGGCAGGGTATTAAGATATTGTGACCATGAGGACTCACGCTCATGAGCCGTATTGATCGCATATTGCAAAAAGATCACTCCAAAGAAAGCAAACGCGCAAAATGACCCGGTCATATACTTTGCCGCATAGGCACTGTTGGATTCGGGAACAGCAAAAAACCAATACAGGCCAGCGGGAAGAACTATGCTGGTAAACATATAGGCGGGGTCGCGAAAACCAATACGCAACTGGCTACGCACGTGAGACATTAAGACCTTCATAAAAAGTCTCCTAACAGTTCCTCAATGTTCAGTTTATCGACGGTAAGGTCTCTGAAAGGAATTTTCTGTGTCACTAAGCTGGTGATATACTGGTCACTGTTTTCGGTGACGACTTCACAAGTTTCTTGATTACGAGTGACCCGTCGTGCCTCTGGAAGGTTGTGGTCCCCCTGCAATTTGAATTTCAGCTTTCGCAATTGCATGGACTCTTTCAAAGTCGCGGTAGAAAGCTTTTCGACCTGGCGATTTTTAACATGCAGGAAGCCATCCACTGAGTCCATAATCTCTTCGGGGTGATGACTGATCAGCAATATTAAAGCCTTGTGTTCTTGTTGATACGATCGAAGGGTTTGCATAAGACGGAGCCGAGAGTCTTGATCGAGCCCTGTTGTCGGCTCATCGAGCAAAACAAGTTGCGGTCTTCCAGCAAATGCGCAAGCCAAAGCCACTCGCCGTTTCATGCCACCCGAAAGCTGTCCACAGGCTTTTTTTCGAAACTCTTGCAGTTGAAAATGTTCGACAAGCTCATCAACAGGCAGAGACGTTGGGTACTGAGAGCACACAAAGTTAACAATCTCCTCGACACGTTCGCTTTGTGGGAAGTCCACATCTTGCAAGGCCGAGCCGATTCGACCTTTGGTTACAAACGAACCGGCTTTGTGGCCTAGGACTTGGATTTCTCCGGACTGGGGTTGCAGCAATCCCAAAATCAATTTTAATAGGGTAGACTTCCCTGAGCCATTGACACCCACCATTGCCACCAGGCCACTGGGTTCAAAGCTGAAGCTAAAATCATCCAACACCGTTTGATTACGGTAAGAGAACTTAACCTGGTTGAATTCAATGGGTGGGCTTATTGAGATTGTAACCTCCGGAATCCAGTCCACTGAAATTTTGAAAAGTCGACAGTGGTGAAAAGAATAAATCCTTGAACAACCATAAGATTCGTCACCAGAAAAAACAACGCCTCTTCGATGGGAAGAATATTAAATAGCTTCCAGCCTGATATTGTTTCAGAAGGAAAGACCCAAATCTCCTGCTGAACGGCAAAGCTATCGGCCAAGCAAAAATAGACTGTCAGCGATAGCACTGAGATCATCCAGCTCTTTTTTTCTTTTATCAAAACCGGCAGTCCTAAACTCCACTGTAAAAATAAAACGGGAAGCGCCCAAAATACAATTAAAGCCAGATACCGCAAGTCTGAAGACTCAGGCCAAGCCAGGCCTAGAGCAATGGTCATTGATAGGGCTATAAACAGTGACCCCAAATGCCAGGGTGTGATTTGTAATTTGTGGTCCTTTGAGGACTTTGTTTTTTTTAAAACCCAGGCGGTAAAGCAGCAGCCAATCACAGTTTGAATAAAAAAGAAAAAATACTCTTCGAAAGGAATTTTAAATAAAGTTCCCAAAACCCGTCCTGGTTCATAGCTCCAAATATTTTGATGAATTAAATAACTATCCCATGGTGTGGTGTAGGTGGTGGCCAGCAACAAAAGAAGCAGCATTCCGGTCTTTGCTTTCTTTGTATTCGCAAACGGATTGTTGCGACTGATAGCAATCATTATGCAAAACAATGGAATGGTAAAAAACAGATGAAACTGCCAGTAGGTCATTGATTGAAGCTCCGCAATTGTTTCCAATATTCCAGCCCCTTATGCAATTTTGGGTCATGATTTAAAGGTGGGTGGCGAAACGCACTCCAAAGCCAAGCACCTAAAGAGCGCAGCACCACCAAGGCTTTTTCAGAAGTGGTTAAGTAGGTGCGACCGCGCATAGGATCGGCGCCATTTCTCAAAAGCTTGCGACCAATGCCGCGATACAGTTGGCTTGCAATAATTATGGCCCCTCGTGACCGCCAAGGGATGGCCTGAAACGCTTGCTGTGCACTGGCATAATAATGGTCGGCCAATTGTAAAAGCTCGCGGATGCAACAGGCCAATTGCTCGCGGCGATAAAAGCCCTCGATAAAATCTTTCTCTGAAATTTGGTAATGATTTAATAGATCAATCGGAACATAAATTCGATTGCGCGCCAAATCCTCTTTCACATCCCGGCAAATGTTTGTAATTTGCATAGCGATTCCTAAGTCGACGGCATTGGCTCGCGCCTGTAAGGGGTGCACCGCCATCAGATCGAACATCGCTAGCCCCACCGTGCCGGCGACTTTATAAGAGTATTGCACTAGAGCCTCTTGATCTTTAATTCGCACATGACCCAGGTCTTCTTTCGCTCCTTGAATTAAATCGTCTATGTAGCCAGCGTCTAACTTGTTTTGTCTATACATGATGTTAACTTGAATTTTTGATTCTTTGGCATGCAGATCATTAGAGATCTTTTCAAGGACAGTTCGAGCGGTTTGTTCATCTGGGGCTTCATCAACGGCATCGTCAAGCCATCGGCAGAGGGCGTACAAGGCTTTTACCCGAGGCAAAAGGGCCTTGGGGAAAAACAGTGAAGCCAGGTAAAACGATTTGGCGTGGTTTTTCATAACCCCTTCCCACTGACTCATACTCTTAACTCCTGGCTGTTTGGAACGATTCGTTTCAGCACCTTCGCGGAGTTAATCACACCTGGTACTCCGGCTCCAGGATGGGTGTTGGCGCCGACAAAATAAAGTCCTTTAATATCTTCCGACTGATTGTGGAATCGGAAGTAGGCGGACTGTTGAAAGGACGGTTCGATTCCGAAGGCGGAACCGTGGGTGCTTCTTAAATCGGTTTCGAAATAATCAGGAGTGATGGAAAAAGCCACTTCAAGGTTTTCTTTCAGTCCAGGCAACAGACGTTTTTCCAAGGAGTCCAAAATTCGATCTTGATAATCTTGTTTGGTCTGTTCCCAAGAGATTCCACTTTGGTTGTTGGGTACTGGAGACAAAACATAAAAAGTTTCGCAACCTTCCGGTGCCAAAGAAGGATCTGTCACTGTTGGAGCATGCAGATACAAAGAGAAGTCTTCGGCCAAGGTTTTCTTAGTGAAAATGTCATTAAGAAGTTCTTTGTAACGGGGGCCAAGGAGTATGGTGTGGTGAACAATATTATCATACTTCTTTTTAACCCCGAAGTAAGTTACAAAAAGACTCATCGACTGGGTCTTGCGAGACAGTCGACGGGGCTTGTGCTTATGAAGCCACTTTTCATCAATCCATTCGTCGTAAACCTTAATTGGGTCGGTGTTAGAAACAAGAATATCACAATCAAACTGATGACCTTGGCTTGAAAGAACTTTTTTGACTTCGCCATTCTCAATCTGCAAAGAGTCCACAGGGCAATTGTAGACAAACTCGACGCCATGTTTTTCTAAGGCTTGAACCATACCTTGAACAAGTGCAGTGGTTCCGCCCATTGCAAAATGGACGCCCCATTTTCTCTCAAGCCAATGAATTAAAAGATAAATCGAGGTGATTTTAAAGGGGTTTCCGCCGACCAGCAAAGGTTCAAAGCTAAACGCCTGTCGCAATTTTTCATTTTTGATGTACTTAGCAACCAGGGAATAAACGCTGCGATAATTTTGTAGGCGAATCATATCGGGCACCACTCGCAACATACTGGCGACGTCGGGGAAAGGCTGGTCGGCCAATTGGGTGTAGCCCACATCAAAAATCTGTTGGGCGTGCTTCTCTAGTTTGCGGTAACCTTCCACGTCTTCTGGACTGATGGCGCGGATGTTTTCTAAAAGTCGGTCCTGCTCGCCAACATAGTCAAATTGAGTGCCGTCATTATAAAGAATGCGATAAAAGGGATCGATGGGTTGAAATTTCACCCAGTCTTCGGTTTTTTCTCCGACCAGAGAAAACAGCTCATCAAACAGATAGGGGGCGGTGATCACGGTAGGGCCGGCATCAAAAGTGTATCCCTTTTCTTTAAAGACTCGGGCTCTTCCCCCGGCTTGGTCACCGGCCTCAAGGACTTTAACATCATAACCTTTGGCAAGAAGTTCGAAAGCGCTAGAGAGGCCACCAAAACCGCTACCCACTACAATGGCTTTTGCTTTAGATTGAGATTGGTTCATGGAATTTAACTCCTTTTTGAACGGCTGTTTCAAAAAAATTCAAAACAACGTTGCGGGTGGTCGGCTTGGTAAAAGTTTTAAAGGTATCAAGCTGTTGATCGGTAAAATGCAATAATTCAAGCACCACTTTGTTTTTTTCTAAACAAGTGTGTAGGGCCTCAAGAATATCCTGACGTTTGCTACTGTGCTTGGGGATCGCCAAGTAGTCGTCTAAAAGTGAAGTATGCTTTGGATCTCTTGATAACCAGGCCAGCAACGCATTGATGCGGTTTTCTTCAAAGTCTTTTTGTTTCTGCCCGGGTTGTTTTTGTCCAAGATAATCGCGAATGTCGTCATAAATTTGGTAACAGCAGCCCATCGAGTACCAAGCCTTGGCCTCTTCGGGAGAAAGATCCGAACCTTTGAGAATCTGAATTCCATGCACCGGCAGTTTAAAAAGGGTGCCGGTTTTAAATTGGGTCATCTCAAGGTAAGACTTCCAATAACCTTTGTCGTCTTTGGTAAGCTGCAGAAGTTCGTCGGCCTGACCGCGCACTAAAATCTCGGCGGTTTGTGAAAGTAAATCTGTCAGTCGTGACTGTCCCAATTGTGAGGCCAATTTGAAAGAGCGAAAAATCAAAAGATCGCCAGTGTTAATCGCTTGCGAGACGCCATACTTTTTCCATAAACTGGGCTGACCACGGCGAATGGGATCGTTGTCTTGAATATCATCATGGATCAAAGTGGCGTTGTGCAACAGTTCACAAGCTAAAGCCCAGGGCATAGCTGTTTCATGGGAGAGCTCACAAGCTTGGGCCTCAGCCAAAGCCAGGTGGCCGCGCAAGCATTTGCCTCCTGAGTTTAAATGGTAGCGAGCCATCTCACTGAGTGGATGATTGCAATTGAATTCTGCTGTTAGTTCATTGGATAAATGAATGCCCCACCTCACCCCAAAAAAGCAAAGGCCATTCTGTCAGTAAGTGAAAAGAAAGACAATGATTTGAAGGTTTTGATAGGTCGAAGCAATGATTATAATCTAAGCAAAAGGCCCGCCAATCTGGGGTTTGGCGGGCTCAAGCCTTGTAGGCGTTAGGAAAAGGGGATTCTACTCGTCACAAACATCATTCTCAGCTTTTTTGGCTGGTCCAAAAATGGCTTCAAGAACTTTTGTGATATTCTGGCCAACCGCACACATTAGGCTTTTACCCGCTTGACCCAACGGTTTCAGACCATATTTGTAGGTGAGGTACGCGGTGCCTTCGACGGTACAAATAACGGCTTCGCTACCGATTTCGACCACGGTGAGTCCATCTTCGGCAAGTTCGGCGAGAGCCGAGTCTCCGGGAACTTCGACATCTTTGCCTAAGTATTCACAGAGTTCTCTTTCGACCACTTCTTTGGCTACGGGTGCCTGTGGGGCTGGTTCGGGTGAAGCATAGGCTTGAGTGGCGCCCAAGCTGATACTGACGATCGCTAGTAGCGATAACATTGATTTCATAGTCCCTCCTTATGGGATAGTGCAGTTAAACCTTTGGCCTGTCTGAAGGGGTTCGTCGCAACCTCCATTCTTTAAAATGGTGACGAGCCAAAAGGACGAAAAAAATTCATCCTCTCAGCCCATCGCGGTAGCAAGAACTCTTGCAGAAAGACCAAATCCCTAGCTACTCCTCCCATACTACAAAATACAGACATTTGAGGTGTCGCGTAATATCTTCGAAACTGAACGTTGAAGTTAATTCAATTCGTCACTCTCGGTGTTATAACGTGTTGTGACGAAGTTGACTATAGGATCGCAGCCGCCTTTTTTCTATAGTAGGGGAGTGAAGACGACTCAAAATTTTTGGCTTACACGCCTGTTTTTTATTCGTGGCTTAGGCCTCCTCTATGTCATCATTGGAGGCATTCTGGCCGCACAAGGACCGGACCTGATTGGTCCCACCGGGCTCACGCCGGTGAAGGACTTGGTTGAAAAGTTTGCCTCACAAGGTCAGTGGTCGCCTTTGATACAAAAATTCCCAAGCCTCCTTTTTTACGACTCTTCAAATCTGACACTTTATTGTATGGCCGCCACATTTGTGATTTTTGGGCTTGTTATGATCATGGGGTTTGCCAACAGTTTTATGCTTGTTGTCCTTTGGGGATTGCAACTGTCACTGGTCAACGGCGCTGGGCTGTTTTGGGGTTTTGGTTGGGAAACGATGATGCTCGAAATGACTTTACTTTCGGTTTTCATTGTCCACCCCTGGCGACTGAATCTTTTATCTCCGAAGAGTCCTACGCCACATTATCTGATGTTTCTACCCCTTTTATGGATGCTGTTTCGTCTGCTTTTAGGAGCTGGACTCATAAAAGTCCGAGGTGATGACTGCTGGTTGGATCTGACCTGCATGCAGTACTACTACCAAACTCAACCGAACCCACATTTTTTAAGTTGGTATTATCACCAGTTGCCAGACTGGTTTCATCGCATCGAAGTCCTAGCGACTCACTTTTTTGAACTTGTGGTTCCCGTGTGTTTTTTGTTGCCGCTGTTTTTCGCAGATTGGGGGCTTTTTGCATTCTAATTTTTCAATTGATTTTGTTCACCACCGGAAACCTGGCGTATTTAACCTTACAAACCATTGTTCTTACCTTGGTCGCTTTTAATGATGAAGTTTTAAAAAAATGTGTTCGACCAAAAACGCGCCTCAGGTGGCAAGCTTTGGTCGACCAGCCGGTAAGTGTGACACAAAGAAGTTTTTCAGTTTTTATTTGCGCCGGCGTATTAATTTTAAGTTTTCGACCTCTTTCAAATATGATTTCGCCGCAACAGAGGATGAACCAATCCTACGATTCATTGCATTTGATTAACTCTTACGGACTGTTCGGCAGTGTGACGGAAACTCGGTTCGAGATCGTCATTAGTGGGACCACCGAATCAACACTTTCTGATAAGACCCAGTGGTTGGAGTATGAATTCAAATGCAAACCAGGGGATGTGACCAGACGTCCGTGCTGGGTGACGCCCTATCATTTGCGGTTGGATTGGCAAATGTGGTTTTCGGCCATGCGCCCTCAAATTCAAGAACCATGGCTGGTCACTTTGGCTCAGAAAATGTTGAAAAATGATTCCTGGGTTGATCGTCAGCTGGCTCACAATCCCTTTTCCGGTGGCGAGGCCCCACGCTTTGTTAAGATGGACCTGTACCGCTATGAATTCAGCAAAATTTCCGAATCGTCAGAGGCGTGGTGGCGACGGTCCTATGTGAAGTCTTACATGCCGGCAATCTCCCTGAGAAATTTTATGGAAAAAAACTAGGGCGAGTTTGTCTTTGGATTTTAAAGGGCGATCCGTTAGGATAATAGCCAGTGATTTATCGCCTTCGATTGCCAATTTTTATAATATGTCTGTGTGTCTCGGGATGCGCCAGTGTTTTCACCAAAAAACTTGAAACTCCACATTATTGGCTGGCCAGCAAAGACGGAACAGAGGTTTCAATCCTTGGCACCTTTCACTCGTTTGTTAGCGTCGATGAAGTTCCACAGTTTATCATCCAATCCTTGAAAAACTCCGAATTGCTGGTGCTTGAGGTTCCACCAGTTGTTGATACTACTAATTCTCTGATGAGGCTTTTAGCCCGAGTCGATCGAGGTATCGTCTACAGCGACCTTTCAGAAAAAGATTTTCAATTTTATAAATCTCTGTACACGAAAAGTACTTTTGGCCGTCGCTTGCTTGTCAAAGGTCATCATATTGAGATGGATAACTATGTTTTAGCCAATCTGATTCTTCTTTCTTTTATCGAAGATCAAACAGAAGCCACGATCAAAGCCGTAAATAATCGACAGATTGACATGAAAAAGGATTTTATCAGTGAGGTCAACGACCTCACCCGTAGTTTAGACTATAAAGCTAAGATGGATCAGGGGCTGTATGAGATCGCGGTTCAAGAAGATATTGTTTTTGACTACTTGGATCGCGATATTGAGCCGATTATTGAAATTGAAAGGGAGTCGTCTGAGGTCAAGTTTAAACAGCTTTTCGAAGTGGCAAAGGCGATCGATGCCGACCGACGCCAAGCTCTGCTGTTTTATCATAAAAAGGTTAGTGAGTCTGTTCGTTTGCTGAAGCTCTATCGATCGGGGCGCCCGGTTTTGTTTGACGATTACCTCAATCAAATTTTGGGACAAAGCTTGCGCAAAAAACTACTGCAGCAGCGCAATGTCATGTGGGCGGAATACTTTGATTCCATCAGTAAAGGCTACAAAAAAGTTTTTATTGGAATGGGGGCGGCGCATTTGTATGGAGTTGGCAACTTTTTACAAGAACTTGAAAAACAAGGCTACGTTATTTCCCGAGGAAAAATTGAAAAGTACGATTGATCACCTCTTGAAAAATCGAATCTTTCTCGATGTGTAATCCATGTTGAGCACTCTTGATTTCGACCACTTCAACCAGAGGGTGGTCGATTTTCCAATCATTGCGAACCACTTGGTCGTTTTCGGCCTTAAAAATCAAAACGGGTTGCGACAAGACTTTGTAGTTGTCTGTGCGCATTTGATCGGCGGCTGAGAAGACCTCAAGAGCCCATCGCAAACTCACACCTGATGAATTCAGTTTCTGTGAATAGCGTAATCCTTCGGACCATTTGTGTTTTTCTGGGTCACTGGTCAGCTTATTCTCAGAAAAGGGGCGCGGATAAAATCGCTTACCCAAGAGAGTCAGGCCTAAAGTGGAAGCCAGGCTTTCAAAGACTCTTAACAAAGGCTTTACAACCGAGTTGTTGACCAGGGGAGAAATCTTCGGTCTTACCAAAGGCGTCCATAAACTGATCTTCTCAGGTTCCCATGCCGGAAGGTGGCGACGAATCTTTGGTAAGCTTGCCGTATAAACCAAAGTTCCTGTTGAGTGAGCGATTACAAAAGGTGGCTTTTCTGGGCGGCCTGATGTTTTATCGATTTCTTTCAGAGCGAGAAGGATGTCTTGAGTGTAATTGGTGAAATAACGGATATGCGCTGACGTGTTTGAATTGCCTGGCACACGCTGACTGCGACCTTGGCCACGAATTTCGACGATATAAATTCTTTGAAAACCGAAAGCCAACGCTTGTTGGGCTGTCGGCCACCAATTTTCTGTGATGTCTTCAAGCCCGGTGATGATGATAAGTGGGTTGGCGATTTTGTTTTTGGGATTGTTTATTTCAGTATAGTAATTGCGAGTGTCGCCCACCCCTGAATAATAATGATCCATTACATCAAGAGCGCTGAGTCCAGCCGGGGGTTTTCCTAAGTCCTCAACAACCGTGTTTTGCGACGGTCTTGCGAGGTAAAACATGGTTCCATAAAGCAAAACCAAAAACAGTGCTGAAAACAAAAGACCCTTTTTCATAAATCTCCAGTAACACGGGCGTGGGGATTCCGTCATTGGTGGAGGCTGCGGGGCAATATGACTTACTGTGCCACCAGGGATTCATAGACCAGTATCTCTCAATATTGACCCCTGTAGGTGCTCCGTATAGATTTGTTTCCACGAGGGAGCTTTATGTTTAGCAAAATCCGACAATGGATGGCGGGATCAGGTCAGTCAGAATCGCCGCCACCGACCCCAAAACGTCGATTTAAATTCTCTTCGACCCGTTACCCGGGGAAGTTTGATCCCTCAAAATCCGTTGTACTCGCGGATAAGGAAGGGCGTTTTAAAGCCTATTCCACTGAGGAGCTAATGGCCAAAAAGCAAAACCGCTTTAAGGGTTGGAAGTGTTCGGCGGGAAATGAGGCCCTTCATATTGGTCAAAGTGGTGAAATTCTATTAGCCGCCTGTGCTATTCGTGGCGTGCAAGGCAATGCCTATACCGGTGAATTCACACTGCCAAAACAGTGGGTTACTTGTGATCGCGAAGCCTGCATGTGTGGGGGCGATATGCAGCTTCGAAAAACTCGCACCTCGGAAGCTATTCCTGTTGCGAAAGCTCCGCCCCTAAACCAAATGAAAATGAATCCAGAAAAACTGGGACCTATTGAATGGGTTGGCCCTTACCACTTTCCCAAATTTGAAGAGCATTTTGTTTCCGTCTCTTGGGATATGGGGAAACGCTGCAATTACGCTTGCAGCTACTGTCCTCCTGAAGTCTCCAACAAAACTGATCCTTTAAAAACTTGGGATGAGTTAAAGACAACAACTGATAATATCGTGGCGCATTTTGGGGAGGATCAACCGATCAAATGGGTGGTAACCGGTGGTGAGCCCACGATCATTCCGGACTATATGCGTTGGGTGGAGTATGTCGCTGACAAAGGTCACATGGTGCATACCACAACCAACGGCAGTCGGGGCGGGAAGTACCTTGAGCAACTTATACGTCACAGTTGCATCGGCATCAGTGTGCATCTTGAGTTTTTAGATTTGGACCGTTTGCGTGACACATGTGAAAAAATCGTTCGCAAAAAACTTCACGATCGCGCAGCCGCCCATTGGTGGTTTGGGGTCCGTGTGATGGTGCCACCGGGTCACGTTCAACAGGTGGAAGAGGTAAAAAAAGCGATTACTGAAATCCCTTTTTTCCCAGACATGGGTCACTTTTTTGTTAGTCCTATTCATCATTACGAAAAAGATAAAGACGGCCGCATCAATTTTGGGGAGTTGCAATCCTACAGCGATGACGAAATGTCTCGCCTCGAAAACTTGATGTAACCGTTTCAGTTGTATTTTTGTTACCAATTCGTTAAAAAAAATCCCGCAATTACTACAAGTTGAAATATTCCACATAAAATCAATATAGTTCTATCCGAAACTGGAGGAGGGGAATTCAACGGACGTTTTGACTTATGATACTCTCCTAGAGTGGTCGCGGCTACAGCTAGGGGTATTAGTATGAAAAGTGGCTCGGCCCAATTGGACTGAAGCTTTGATAAGCTTTCAGATCCCAAAAAGATGTATCCAAAATAAAAGACTATATATACAACTAGGGTTGTCGAAGAAAAAAATAATAGATTCTTAAAAAATAAAATGATTAAAGCTTTGTTGCTCACATTAGCCCCGGGTCGGTTTCGACTTGAAAGGTTTGGTGACAGTCTAAAATAAATTGTAAAATAACAAAAGTTCTTTGTTGTACCTTGTTAGCGGTACGCACAAGAATATCATCCCATGCGAATCTATGAAGAGGCAAAAATCAAGCAAACGCTAAAATTTGTGCCAGGGCGTATGATGGGCCGCGAATTCTTTTACCTGAGTTTCTCCATAAGTTTCGAAAAAATTTTAGAACTCGCCTGGTGTGCTAATATATTCAAAATTCCAAATATTTTTCTTTTTTTTCAAAACAACTATGAAAGGGAAACTTCCCTTTTCAAGGTCTATCGTTCGGACATATCCCGTCGTTCCATCGGTTAAAGTTATTTTATCCCATCCGTCGAATTGTTTGAGTGCTTGATGTGCTCCGACGGGGAGCCATACCCGACCTTCAGATTTTTTATCGAAAATTGTAAATGGGTTGATCTTGCTTGTCTTATTGCCTTTAGGCTGGTCGTACAGAGTGAGGTTAGTGTTGGCCGTCTTGAATACTAAGTTAAAAAGTGTAGACTCATGTGTTTTGCCTTCATCTTTTTCCCAGTTGCATGCGCTAATAGGTGCTATATATTCGGAGTTTTCGTTATTTAAAAAACAACCGCCAGATTGGATTGTCATTGCAAGCTTGGAAATAAAAGATTCATTTGATAATTTCCACTCGGTGAGACAGATTTCTTTTGCAGATTTTTCACCAGGTTTAAATTTTTTTAAGGAGTAACAATTAAACTTTTGGCCGATTTTCTTAAAAATTAACTTCGATTTGCCACTATTAATTTTATTGAGAATGTCCTTTGTAAAATTCTTCAGCTCTTTGTCGTCATATTTATTTTTTCGAAACTTGAGTGAGAAAGGCTTGCCGTTTTTGAAGATAAATCTATCAGAGCTTGTAGTTTTAGTAGAGGCAGAACAACAAAAAAGAGAAAGCAAAACAATTAAAGAGCATAATTTTTTTTTCATGTATTAGTAATATCCTTTATTTATTTTATAGTTCAAGGGTTAAATAGTGGTGCTACCGATGGCCACTCTCTAGTACTTGACTGATAAGTTCCATTAAGCCTCGACTTTCATTCAGTTTTACTATTCGTGGGTGTTTCAAAATAATACATTTTAAATTGGCTCACATGTGGTTGTTTTCGCATTCGACGAATCTGGCACTTGTAGCTAAATATTGATAAATATCTAAATAAGAATAACCGATCTATTCTTGTGATCTTGCGAATAATTTTCTGCGGAAATCTTTTTTTTATGCCTTTCGCTTTTGGAGAAGTCACAGCTCCAGAGCCAGCACCTTCGGTCGAGCCGACGACCGCACCGTCATGTCCTGCGCCACCCACTGGAAATGAGGCTTTGGAATTGGCTCAAACAGTGGCCACATGCAGTCCCATGACCATGGCGATCGGAGCCTCGGCCATGCAAAGGGCGGCCCCTGCAACCGCAGCGGCACTGGCTCGGGTGCTTGGTCCGCTTGGTGGCCGTCTTGCGATGGGATTGAATATTGTGGGGGGAAGTTTGGCCGCTGTTGAAATCTTAGGGCTTCTGGCCAGGGGAGCCAATGGCATTGAGCGCTGTCGAACTCAAGAGATCGATTTTAAAAGACACATTATCGAACAAATGAATGAACGCGGACAACAGTTTCGCCAAGCTCTTGAAGGGGCCGGATTTACTTTGACGGCTCAACAACTGCGCCAGATTCAGTATCCGCCAGCGTATCTAGAGCCTGATCGTCTTAACAATATTTTATGCTCTGATATTGTTGCCATGGCGCGAGAGGTTGAGCAGCGTCAAAATCGAGTTTACTCAGAGATCACAGAAGGAACCATGGTCGTTGTACCCCTTCCACCCGAGCCCAGCCGCGAACTCAGTGAAGGTGACCAAAGGTTGTTGGATGAGTTCATCGAAGGAATGAGCTGTCTTCAAGGTGAAGATTACATCCGGGGTGTCTGTGCCATTGGTGCGTTTGTAATGTTCGCGCGCCCTTTGCCTAGAAACTTAAGGAATTTGGATCTTCCTGAGCCAGCGGCTCATCCGATGTTTGCCCGTTGGAATGCAAGAACTCAAAGTCGGTATCAAAGTATACGCAATGGCTTTACTGAGGCCAGTCGCCGCGATTCCAGTCTCGATTTTGACGGGTATCTGACTCGTCGAGGAAACGATCGATTTCGATCTCTAAATCCACAACAACGGCAGAGAGTATTAACGCGCGCTCGCCGATGTTTAGCACCGGGGGCCCGATGATAAAATCACCCTTGTTGCTTATTAATTATTGGTTGGTCGCTGTGTTGAGTTTTTCTCAAACATTTTCTGAGTCTGACGTCGCTCGAATCACGGCCGACAATCGTTTTAATGTCACGCGCGACATGGCTGGGCAACTGATCGAGCACTATCCCCCAGAAACTCATGTCGTTATTGGCTTAGGTCGGACCACAGGAATGACGGGAATGTGGGCTGATGAATTGGCTGGAGCCGACGACTATTTTCGTTTTACTCCCATTCAAAACCTCTCTCAAATTCGTGAACTCACACCCCAGCAGCAGGATGCTTTTTGGTCGCGAATCTTTCCTTCTAGAGAAGAACTTGGCGGCCGCCGATTGGCTGTGCATCGTGTGCTTTGGACAGGAAATACCATGCATGAAGCCAGCGAAAGCATGTATCGCTTTTTAAGAACCAGAGGTTATCCACTGCCTATTGATTTTGACTATGCTGGTATTGATTTAGAAGATGTTCGTCCGGATCCTCGAAATTGGTTTCGAGCCCGGCTCAATCGTATGAATTCAACAGACTATTTTGAATATCTGGAAGATATTGATCGCGACAACACACATTTCCCAGGGCGTCGTTTTATCGATGTCGGAGAAGTGGACCCACTGACTCCCCGAGATGTCATTCGCGGACAAAACTTTACTCCCAATTCGAATGCAGATCTTTTCCGTGGTGCCGTTGAAGCGGGGGGCTGTGAAGAGGCCTTATCTTATTTTTGACAATCGCCATGGTGTTGAAATGTCGAAAAAACTAAGATGTGTTTTGACTTGAATCTAAGCAATTTTAAAAGTTGAATGCCGAGCGATCATAATCAGAGATAAATATCAAAAAAAAGGCCGTCGCAAGACGGCCTTTGGTATTCACTATTTAAGTCCTACTTAAATGTCGTGGTGAAGATCAAATCGATCCAACTGCATCACCTTCACCCAGGCGTTGACAAAATCATTGGCAAACTTCTTCTTGCCGTCATCCATGGCATAAACCTCAGCGACAGCGCGAAGTTCAGAGTTTGATCCAAAAATCAAATCCACTGGGGTGGCAGTGTACTTCACTTTGTTAGTTTTGCGATCAAAGCCTTCGTAAACACCTTCCGTTTTTGACTTTCGCCAATCGGTGGACATGTCCAGAAGGTTGACGAAAAAGTCATTAGAAAGAACACCTGGACGGTTCGTCAAAATACCATGCTTAGAGTTTTTAGCATTGGCACCAAGAACTCGCATCCCACCAACAAGAACTGTCATTTCAGGAACAGTGAGGTTTAGCTGGTCCGCCTTGTCGACCAAACTGTCGGTCGGCGATTGATAGGCCTTGGCTTTATCAAAGTAGTTTAAGAAGGCATCAGCCGATGGCTCAAGAAAAGAAAAGGCGTTGATGTCGGTTTGCTCTTGGGTCGCATCTCCGCGGCCCGAAGCCACTGGAACTTCAATATCCATCCCGGCTTTTTTCGCGGCTTTTTCAATAGCAGCAGCACCACCGATGACAATCATATCAGCCAGGCTGACTTCGCTACTTCTCCAAAACGAATCGTTATAGTCTTTGCGAATCTCTTCAAGCTTATTAAGGACCTTGTTCAATTCTTTTGAGTCGTGAATCTTCCAGTCGATTTGCGGTTTTAAACGAATACGAGCGCCATTGGCACCACCGCGCATATCAGAGGCACGAAAAGTTGAAGCCGAGGCCCAAGCGGTGCGAACAAGTTCTGGAACCGTCAAGCCGGAATCAAGAATTTTGTCTTTCAAACTGCTAACGGACCCAGAGCTGATCTTGTTCTTATCCTTCATTGTTACTGGGTCTTGCCAAATCAATTCATCTTTTGGAACTTGATTTCCAAGGTAGCGCTGTTTCGGGCCCATATCTCGGTGGGTCAACTTGTACCAAGCTTTGGCAAAGGCCAAGCGGAACTCCTCTGGATTTTTCAAAAAGCGTTCGGCAATTTTGCGGTATTTGGGGTCAGCCTTCAGCGCCAAATCGGCGGTGGTCATAACAGGTGAGTTCATTTTTCCTTTCACGTGAGCGTCAGGAACCGATTTTCGCAAATCTTTGTTTTTTGGAATCCACTGAATCGCTCCACCAGGGCTGCGTGTTTGCACCCATTCGTTCTCCAAAAGATTGGATAAATAAAGTGTTGTCCACTTGGTGGGCGCTTGAGTCCAGGCGCCCTCAAGTCCACTGGTCACAGTATCTTCGGAATGCCCTTTACCACATTTATTCTTCCAGCCCATGCCTTGCTCTTCAATGGGGGCGCCGGCAGGCTCTTCGCTCAAACATTTTTTCGCTTTGTGGGCTCCGTGCATTTTTCCAAAGGTGTGTCCACCGGCCACTAAGGCCACGGTTTCTTCATCATTCATGGCCATTCTTTTAAAAGCGACACGAATGTTTTTTGCTGAACCTTTGGGATCTGGTTTTCCTTTGGGACCTTCAGGGTTGACGTAAATCAATCCCATATGGGTGGCACCCAATGGCCGTTGCAGCTTGCCATCACGTTCTTCGCGATCACTGGCCAACATCTCAAGTTCCGGGCCCCAGTAAACCAAATCTGGTTCCCAATCGTCGGTGCGGCCACCGGCAAAGCCGTAGGTTTTAAAACCCATATTCTCCATACCGACAGTTCCGGCTAGAATCATCAGGTCGCCCCAAGACAGGGCCCGTCCGTATTTCTTTTTGATCGGCCAAAGCAAGCGTCGGGCTTTGTCTAAGTTTCCATTGTCGGGCCAGCTGTTAAGAGGCTCAAAGCGTTGTTGTCCGCCTTCGCCACCGCCGCGACCATCAAGAGTCCTGTAGGTTCCAGCACTGTGCCAGGACATCCGGATAAAAAACGGTCCGTAATTACCAAAGTCGGCGGGCCACCAGTCTTGTGATGTGGTCAGCAATTCATTAATATCTTTTTTCACTTGATCCAAATTCAATTTGGCAAAAGCTTTCGAGTAGTCAAAATTCTCTCCGTAGGGGTTTGAGCGATTGTCATGGTCGCGCAGGGGAGAGAGGTCCAACTGGTTGGGCCACCAAAAGCTGTTGGAAATGGGTTGTTTTGTTTCTCTAAGGTGTTTGTATTTCGCATTGATTTTTTCGCTGGCTCCAAAAAGTTTATTGGACTTGGCTTGAACATTAAGTGTTCCAAGTAAAAACGCCGCGAAAAATGCTAGCTTCATAGTCTGTGAATTTGTATGCCTCAGCATAAGCACTCCTCTGTGATGTTTACGTAACAGGTTATTCTTGTTTTAAATTATGTAATCTTCAAGAGGATAAGACGATTTCTAAAGGGTGTGGAATATTAATAATCTATGGCTCGATAGGGTTTGACTATCAAAAATTGACTTTATCATCAATAGTGCCTATTGTTGATGCATCTCAAAGGCACTGTACGAGCGGGCCATGCCGGGGCTTGCGTGAAAGGCAGCCCCCCTAAAGGCCGTTAGTAACGGTAGACGTCGGTAAAAAAGGCTGTCAGGAGAGTGAAAGCATTGTTTTCATAAAGCATGACGACTTCAAGCGGGTTTCTTGCTCCCACATCCAAGAAGAACAAAAACGAATCTTTACCCTGCAGGTGAGGCGCGTGGTTCGGTCGGTACTTCACGTTGGGTGGAACGCTCCGCAAGGCTTGGATCAAATCGCCGACAGAAATTTCATGTTTCAATTCCAATTTCACTATAATTGAGGGTTCTATAATCAGTTCCCGCTTGCCTTTTCTCGGGAGTTTAATTTCAGCGTGCAGTCCCTCCAGCTCAAGACTCCGACCGATTTGGTGGTAATACACTTTTTCAACTTTCTCTAAGGGCTTCTCGGCGTACATATCTAAGGTTTTACCGGTGGCATCTTGGCGGATGACCACTCGATACAAACGGCCGTTATTGCTTAACGAAAGAAACCAGCGGATGATTTCACCATTTCGGTTGGTGGACCGAAGAAGCCCGTACTTTCGGTTGCGAATAAGACCAGCAAGTAACTCCGGGTTGCGAAACACAGAATTTTTTGAAGCCTCCGTCGACGATCGTGGCCCGGTGTGTTCGGGTCTCTCTCGGGTGCCAAAGAGGGGGAGGTTGCGAGCTATCGGGGTTGCCACCGGCGCGGTTGCAGTGAAAATCTCGTTGCAGGTGTTCTGGCCGTAGGCTATTGCCGAATAAAAACAGGAGCTACTGAGTAGAAATAGAACAAATGATCGCTGGAACATGATTCGATCAAAACTGCAATTGAGGGGTGAAAAAAGCAACAATTTTCTGAGGTTTTGAATAAGATATCGGCCTTTTTCAGGGTCCCCAGCAAGGGAGGTTGGTTGCGTAGAAAAGGGCTTTTGAGATTCTGGGGCCTAAATAAACTGATAGCGTGTGGCCTTGCCTCGCCCCATTTTCGTGACCATGCCTTTTTCAAGCAATTCAGAAAGGTCGCGTAAAGCGGTCATTCGGGTCACGTTCCAGATTTCGCCGTACTGACTGACACTTAAAGGGGAGGCATAGCCTTCGGCTAACATTTGTAGTTGGCGGTGATTGAGATTTTGGGTTTCCACCGGTTTCTGGGGGCGTTGGGGCCGAGAGCTTTTGACAGGTGTCAGGGGGGCTAAAAGCTCAACCTCATGGGCTAAAGAGTAGTGATTGTCGTCGGAGTATAGCCAGGCACCATAAGGTTCAAGAATTTTACGAATTCGGCCAATCGCTGTGTAGATCAGAGAATCATGGCGAAGAGGGTCGTACTGATAACCCCAAATCGATTCGATAAGTTTACTTTTAGTGCAAGGGCCTTGATAAATTTTGTTAAGAATTTCTATTTGCAAACGGGTTAGACTTTTTCCGGTATCGACCACCTGCTGATCATCGACCATTAAAGTGGTGTTCTCGGCTTCACAAATGATGATATACTTTCGCTTGGGGTTGAGTTCAAACAGTTCAAAAACCAACAACAAAACACCCGCCTCAAGGATGTCGTTCAGGACTCCAGGCGTTCGCTTGTGAACTTTATCGAATAAATCGCCCAGAGGATCTTCACCCATCTTCCGATCTTGAATTGCATTCGATATTCGATTTTGAATGTTGATGTTTATGGTTCGGTCAATTTTCTGAATTAATTTTTGAGAGGTTTTCAGTTCACCGTCAAAGTCTTTACCTAAAAACTTCAAACAGCGAATCTTTAACCCTAAAAGGGGAAGAAACAGACTGCGGTCGACATCCGAATGGAGCTGCCCCAGGGCCACGTTAATCAATGAAAGGGCTTCGAGAAATTGTCCTTTATAGAACACCAATTGCGCCATCAAGGTATTGAGTATGGCTATTTTACGCTTGTTTTGATTTTTATAAATAACGTCAAAGTGGGAGTTTAAAAAATCATGGGCCTTTTTGAATTGACCCTGCAGTAAATAAAGCTTAGCGACCTGCAAGGCGGTGGCAGAATTGGAGTAATCATTTTGGTTTCGGCTCTCATTTAAGCGTTTTTGCAATTTTTTAATTTGATTGTTTAAATCAAGCGAAAACTCACTACGATAGTTGAAGTAAGAAATTTCGATTTCTGAGAATAAATCGTGCAAATGATTGGCGCCGGTGATCGCTAGAGCTTTTTCAAAAGATTTAAGGCCTTGGTTGATAAAGCCCATCTGAATTTTGTTATGGGCTTGGATGTCCAGTGACAGTCCTAATAGGAGCGGGGGGGCTTTCTGCATCTGCAAAAGACAACCATAGCCTTTCTCGGCGTGAGTTTGACTTTTCTTATGTTCCGAGAAAAAGAAGCGGTAAAAGCTACTGCCTTGATAGGCAAAAAAACGCGCCACTAACGATACTGATTTTGAACGTATTAAAAGTAGGTTTTGCACAAAGTACTGCCGCCCTTTTTCATACTCCGACGTTCGGGTGTAGCTTAAACCTAGGTGAAAATTAGCAACAATCTCATCTTCAATGGACAGTTCTGTAACATAAGCTTTGTGAAGTAGGCGAGCCTCTTGGTGCTGACCTGTGAAGACGAGGCCACCAATCTTATAACTTATTGTTTTCAGATCGTTTTTAGAGGCAGCCGCCTCGGAATAATGTCCTTTAAGATAGAGTTCTTGGGCCTTCATTGTCCCCCTTTAATACGAAACAATACGCAACATTTATTACCAGGAGCTGTTCGTGGTGGCAAGGCAAAGGTGGCGCTATCTTGGTTTTCAGGATCATTACTAAACAGGAGGAAACATGAAAAAACTAGTATTATCCATGATTATTTTGGGACTTTCTCAAGCGACTTTGGCCAAAGGAGGCGGCAGCAATCCAGCCAAATTGGCATTTAAAAATAGCCAAGCCGGATTCGTTGCCGAGTCTCTTGAGGACTCTCTACAGCGTTTCTCAAATGCCAACGTGGCGATGCGCGATCTTGTTCAAGATGCCACAGTGGTTTCTGAAACACCGAACGATTCCATCGTTACGATCTCACTCAGTGATGGCACAGCCGTGACCTACACATGCCTGCGTTTTGATGATTGGTCAAAAGGTGGCACCGTTTTGAAGAAAGAAGTTGTGTGTCAGGCTCAATAAAGCCTTATCGCCCCCAACCCTGGGGGCTTCACTTTACACTAAACGATTTTCAAACAGAGAGATTTATGAAAACAGTCCGATTTTTATTTTTGCTATTGATAGTGAGTTGTAATTACGAAGCGATTCATCAACAGCCGGGTGGGGCTGCTGCGGGAGGATCAGGGCAAGATGTTTGCACGCCTGCCGAGTCTCCAACGGTTGAAGTGGTGACGTATGATCAGGTGAGGAGTCAGATCTTCGTCAGTCAATGTTTTAGTTGTCATGGCAACGGCGCAGCCTCTGGCGGGGTTCGGCTGGATACTTTTGAAGCCGCACGCGGTTGGGCGACGCAAATAAAGTTCGATGTCGTCAATAACATTATGCCGAAATCTCCCAATCCGCCACTATCACAAGAAGGTAAAGACTTGGTGGCGGCCTGGGTTGACGGTGGTGCCGTCAATAACGTTGCCGATGTTGTTGCCTGTGATGAGAACGGAAACCCTGGAGACGGCGAGGAAGGGGGGACGACTCCAGCTCCTCCAGCCGATGAATTTCTCACCGAAGTGCCGAGCGATGACCAGATCAATTACCAATTGGTGCGCAATAAAATATTTAAATTTCGTTGTTTCTCTTGCCATTCAACGGCCGGTGGAAACGCCGATGGACTTAATTTAGAGACCTACTTTAACGCCATCGATGAGCTTGAAGATATTTATGAGGAAGTCAGTCGGGGGAGTATGCCACCAGCACCACGACCGGCATTGAATGATATTGAACGAACAACCATTTTACGTTGGGTCGACCTTGGGGCGCCTAACAACTGAACAAAGGGGAATGCAAATGAAAACAATATTAATACTAATCTTACTTTTACCACAAGCCTTGTGGGCTGCAGAAAAATTGGAAATGAACCAAGGCACCACAGAATTTTTAGCCGTTGGCAATCCGGGGTTTTTGAAAATTCGAGGAAAAGGCAAAGCCCCCCAAGGTCACTTCACCATAGAGGAGGGGTATCTCAGTGGCGAAGTGACTGTCGACCTGGACTCATTGGACACAGGGATGTCACTAAGAAACAAACACATGAAAGAAAAATATCTCCAAGTGAGCAAGTATCCCAAGGCTAAACTTATTATTAAAAAATACAAATTGGACCCGCAATGGTCGATGCAAAATCCGAAAACCGGGGAACTAACGATTCCCGCTGAGGTGGTGATCCATGGAAAAAGTAAACCAGTGAATGTGAAAGCTCGAATTGATGACAACGCCAAGGTTCAGTCTGATTTTGAGGTGCAAATCACGGACTTTAACATTGATATTCCCTCATTCATGGGGGTGACCGTGGCAGACAAAGTCAAAGTTGAGATAGAATCCAACCTTGTCGCCAAAAATACCGACGGGAAATAAACAGCCATGAAATTTTTCATTGTCTTTTTCATAACTGTGATGGCAGTCGAAGCTTTTGCTTACCCGCAAATGATTCGACATGGTTATACCAACTGTATGACCTGTCATGTGAGCCCCCGCGGAGGGGGTTTACTGACTGAGTATGGTCGAGCTCTCAGCAAAGAGGTGTTGAGT
>CAXRIX010000022.1:0-7522 GCA_964230555.1 Bdellovibrionales bacterium | reverse complement strand
ATTATGGTGCAGTCGGGGCTGGCAATAAATATTTCCGATGCCTTTGTTGCCGTCAGTAGTGAAGCCACGTTTCCGGTTTACATGTTTCTCAGTGCGGGATTGGTGAATCTGTTTGTGCCTTCGGGAGGAGGACAGTGGGCGGTGCAAGCCCCGGTCGTGATAGAAGGGGCTCAGCAATTGGGAGTGCCGTTTTGGAAAGTTATTCTGGCCGTATCTTGGGGAGACGCTTGGACCAATCTGGCCCAGCCGTTTTGGGCGCTGCCCTTACTTTCGATCGTCGGTTTGGGAATTCGCGATATCTTGCCTTACTGTTTACAAGCCTTACTACTTTCAGGGATCGTTATTAGCGGGTTCTTTTTATTGGCTTAACCACAGCACTTTTTATACTTCTTGCCACTTCCGCAAACACACGGATCATTGCGTCCAATTTTAGGGCCTTCATTAACTATTTGAAAGCTCTCTGGGGCTTTGCCGTCAGTAAAAAACCAGCGGCCCCCCTTTTTGTTAAATTCCGAGACCTCATGGTGAGTGCCCGATTCTCCCTGGCTGTCAAAGTGAGCTTTAAACTCAACCTGACCCCATGAGTCTTCCGGGCCACCTTTCTTGGTATTCAAAATTTCCAGTTCCTTCCATTTGGTTTGTTCGGCCCAGGCCTGGTTTTCGTTCATGTTGGTTTTTTTGCGAGTGCTGGGATCGTGGGTCTCTTTAATGAAATCCATATTCACCTGGGTGTAAGCTGTGTAGCGAGCCCGCATCAGCTGTTCTGCGGTTTCGGCTTCTTGGCCGGCTAAAATGGGTTCGCAGCAGTTATTAAATTCTTTCGCACTGGTACAAGGGCAAAGCATCGTGTCACCTCTATGATTTTTCTGATAAGACTTGCATCTTACTGTGAGTTTCATAGAATTTTCAACCATTGTTAGGGAGGTGTCATGGAGACCCAGGAGTATATCAAAAACGCAATAAAAACGGAGTCCCGAGACTTTTCAGCTATTGGCGAGCGTTTGCAAAGTGTTGAAAACCAACGACTCTTGCACGGTGGGATTGGATTGGCGACAGAGGCCGGGGAGTTCCTAGATGCTCTTAAAAAGCATGTTTTCTATGGTAAAGAATTGGACAAGGTGAACCTTCGTGAAGAGATGGGTGATATTTTTTGGTACTGCGCCATCATTGCTGATCAACTGGAAGTGGACTTTGCCACTGTGATGGAGCGGAACATCACCAAGCTGAAAGCCCGCTACGGAGAAAAATTCACAGAACAGGCCGCCACCACTCGCGATTTGAAAACTGAAAGAGAAATTCTGGAGAACTAGTGGCTCAGGCAAAGGTTTATTCTTATAAAAAATGTAGCACCTGTGTGAAGGCGTTGAAATTTCTCGACGAAAACAACGTCAAAGCTGAAGTGATCGATATCACTGAACAGCCTCCCAGCAAACAAGAGTTAGAGACTATGTTGAAAAACTACGACGGTGAGCTCAGAAAACTTTTTAACACTTCGGGTGTGGCCTACCGCGAGAATAATTTAAAAGAAAAGTTACCAACAATGACGAAGGCACAGGCTCTTTCTATGCTGAGTAAAAACGGCAAGCTGGTCAAGCGCCCCTTTGTTTTGAAGGGTCAAAAAGGCCTTGTTGGCTTTAAAGAAAACGAATGGAGCCAGTTGTTTTAACGGCTCCAATTCTTCAAAAAAAATCTTATAGCGTTTTCAGATATTCAATGACCGCCATTTTATCATCATGGGTCCAGTCTTCCATAAAATCAAAATAGTGTCCGACATTGGAATGTTCTTCGCGCTCCACCCAATAAAGGTTTCTGTCACCCCATTCAGCTTCTAGGATTTGCGTGTCTATCATCACTGGGTTTCTAAAAGTGGTAAGACCCACATAGGTTTTGTCAAAGCGATGCAGCTCTCCGGCATCCTCCATTGAAAATACGACAGGTCTTTTTTCAGGCTTGGAAAGAAGATGAAACAGGGTGGGAACCGAGCCATTGTGAAGATAAGGAAAGCGACTCCATATTCCCCAGAGCTTTGGAGCGTAATAGCCAAAGCCAAAAAAGTGGCGATTGAATTTAATCAAATCTCCTAAGCTGCCTTGCTCGGCGAGATCAACCCATTCGGCATTGCCGTAATCAAGACGTTGGGGATCGGTTTGCACTAAGTCTTGCGGGATCAGAGCCGGCGGCTCATAAACCGGAAACCCTTCTGGATCTCGATTGTGGTTGCCATGGCACTTAAAGCAATTCTCTTGCACCAATGGGCGTCCCCGTTCGGCCAGCGCGGAATTGATTTCGAATGGGTATTCAGGCGGAAGTAAGTGGCCGATAACGTTGTCGACCACATGTTTGAGTTTGGGCATAGAGGCTCGCAGGTGGTCTGCGGAATCACTGGCCATCAACTCAGCACCAAAAGCCCAGGCGTAATTTTCTGAACTCAGTGAGCCATCGGCAAAGACGCCAACCTTTCTTTTTTCAGAAAAGCCCCAAAGGGCCGGAACTTTAACTTGAGTGCGCTCGATCTCTGGCCCATACGGAGTATTGGTGTCGCGATAGAAAAAGGTTTTTATAACAGAGTCTGGAACCAGACCGCGGGTTAAATTTGATATACGATCGTCAGCCAGAACACGGGCAAAATTCATGGCTTTGTCATGAACATAGGCGTAGTCGGGATCGGACTCCAGTTTACCGGCGATAACATGTTTCCAAAGACCTTGTGCTTTTTTTAAAGTTTGGCCAATGGCAAAAGGATCAATAGTCTTGTTGCCGAGGCCCGGGATCAATTGGCCGGCGGCGCGCCCCGAGTGACAGCCCGTGCAGCCTAACACAGCGAGGTCCATGCCTTTGTAATTCACTTCAAAGACACCGACGTAGCGTTGTTTGACGCCGGGAAGAAAGCCAAATTTTTTAGTTATAAATGAGTCTTGAAAAAGCGATGGCTTTTTCTTTAGCCCACCGAAGAAAATGGAAAGGTCTGGCGAGATTGTCATACCGCGACCGTTTTCAAAAAAGTGGGTGCCGAGCCACTCCTCACCGGCTTGTTGCGCCCACTCTTCGCGGTCGGGTAGGGCCTGTGCTGCTGCGTTTACAGATCCCGTACAAATAAATATTGAGACTATCCAACGAAGCATTCTTCCCCCTTAATTTGACTGGAAGCTTGTTTTAGCAACAACCATGAAAAAACTTCAAAGGAATTTTCAAAAGGATTGTAGATGAGGGGCCTCAGACCTTTGGCGCGCAGCTCCAACTAGTTGAATCTTCTGTCTGACCCATCGACCTTGAAGTTTTTTTGTGGTCTATTCACGTGGTTTGAGGAGGTTCGCCCATGGTTTCAGAAACCTTTGATTCAGGCCGCTGGGAGCCTGTTCCTGGCTTTGAATTTCAAGATCTCACCTATCATCGTGCAAAACAACAAGGCACTGTCCGGGTGGCTTTTAATCGTCCAGAAGTCAGAAATGCTTTTCGCCCGCAAACAGTTGATGAGCTTTACAAAGCGCTTTTGCATGCCGCCGAATCTCCTGATGTCGGTACTGTGATTTTAACCGGCAACGGTCCGTCTCCAAAAGACGGAGGGTGGGCTTTTTGTTCTGGAGGCGATCAGCGTGTTCGTGGCGAATCCGGGTACCAGTACGACAGTCAGTCAAGTATGGGACGTCTGCATATTCTTGAAGTTCAGCGTTTGATTCGCTTTATGCCGAAAGTGGTTGTGTGCGTGGTTCCTGGCTGGGCGGTCGGTGGGGGGCATTCACTGCATGTGGTTTGTGATTTAACCTTAGCCAGTAAAGAGCACGCGGTGTTCAAGCAGACCGATGCCGATGTCGCCAGTTTCGACGGTGGTTATGGCTCCGCCTATCTAGCAAAAATGGTGGGCCAAAAAAGAGCGCGCGAAATCTTTTTCTTAGGTGCCAACTATTCGGCCGACGAAGCCTTTGAAATGGGCATGGTCAATAAGGTCGTGCCTCACAGTGAGCTAGAGACTGAAGCCTTGCGCTGGTGTGATGAGATCAACACCAAGAGTCCCACCGCAATCAAAATGTTAAAGTTCGCATTCAATTTAGTGGATGATGGACTGGTTGGGCAGCAAGTGTTTGCCGGTGAGGCCACGCGCTTGGCTTACGGTAGTGAAGAAGCCAAAGAGGGGCGAAACGCTTTTTTAGAAAAACGCAAACAAGACTATTCTAAATTCCCTTGGCATTTTTAAAAACATCAGAAGATCAGAGGAACAATGACGACACAAAGACGAATTATTGCTACTTCCGCTTTACCTTATGCTAACGGTGCCATTCATCTTGGCCACTTGGTCGAGTACATACAGACTGACTATTGGATTCGGTTTCAGAAAATGCGTGGCCATCAGGCTTTGTACATTTGCGCGGACGACACCCACGGAACGCCGGTTATGATTCGGGCGAGAAAAGAAGGGATTACACCGGAAGAGTTGATCGCCAATTCTCAAAAAGAGCATGTTCGCGATTTTGATCTTTTTCAAATTCATTTCGACAATTATCACTCCACCCATTCTCCGGAAAACGAAAAGATGGCAGGACGTATTTTTAAAGCCATGGAAAGCAATGGTCACGTGCAGTCCAAAGACATCGAGCAAAGTTATTGTGAACACGATCAAATGTTTCTACCGGATCGGTTCGTGGTGGGAAATTGCCCCAATTGTGGGTCGCCCGATCAGTATGGAGACTCTTGTGACAATTGCGGAGCGACCTATGCTCCAACTGACCTGAAAGATCCGAAATGTTCAATTTGCTCGAACCCTCCTGTTAAAAAGCAAAGTGAGCATCTATTTTTTAAACTCAACGACTTTAAAGATTTCTTGCGAGAATGGGTGCCCGGTCACACTCAATCAGAGGTGGCAAATAAGTTAAAAGAATGGTTGGATGATGAATTGAGAGACTGGGATATCTCCAGGGATGCTCCTTATTTTGGCTTTGAAATTCCCGGTCATCCTGGAAAATATTTCTACGTTTGGGTTGATGCCCCCATCGGCTACCTTTCTAGTACTTTACAGTGGTGTGAAAAAAACAATTTGAATTTCGATGAATTTTGGAATGACGAGAAAACAGAAATTTACCATTTTATAGGCAAAGATATTGTTTATTTCCATACGCTGTTTTGGCCAGCCATGCTGAAGACGGCGGAGATGAAAACTCCTAACAAAGTTTTTGTGCATGGGTTTCTCACCGTCAATGGCGAGAAAATGAGTAAATCGAAAGGAACATTTATTGCTGCCAATACTTTTGAGAAGTTTTTAGATCCGACTCATCTGCGTTACTATTATGCCTGCAAACTGAATGGGATTGGAGATATTGACCTCAATTTCGAAGATTTCGCGAATCGTGTGAACTCTGATTTGATTGGCAAGATAACCAACCTGGGGTCGCGCGGGGCTCAAATGATCAATAAAAAGTTTGCTGGCGAGACTTTGTCTCCCACCGACGACGGTCAAAAACTGATTGAGTGGGCTCAAGCCAAGTCGGTTGTAATTGCAAAGTTGTATGAAGAGCTTAATTTTGCAAAGGCCATGGTCGAGATTCGGGAGATTGCTGATAAAGCCAACCAATACTTTGATGAGAAGGCGCCTTGGAAAATAATCAAAGAGGATCCCGAGACAACTCAGAAAATCCTCACCGACATACTTGGTCTATTTGCCATTATGTCGATTTATCTGAAACCGATTATGCCGGAGTATGTAAAAAAAGTGGAAGATCTATTCGGTTTTCCTGAGTTGATGTGGAGTGACGCCGATTTAAATCGTATTGGGCCAAAGATCTTCAATTCAAAACTCAATGCTTTTAGTCATCTTTCACAAAGAGTTGATGCTAAGAAAGTCGAAGAGCTGATTGAGGCCTCGAAGGTTTAAGGTGAAAACTTATCCAAAGAATAAGTTTTTGCAGCTAACAACTGAGCGTCGAGTCCAAATTCTATTGGACTTAATATACAAGGCAGAGGCTTGTTGGGAGGATTTTTCCGAAAGGTCAAATCTTCTTGGTCTGTTCAGCCAATATTTTAAATGGATGAACTTCTTTGAATGCGACTCAGCGTTGTTGCGTCGAGTGGCGACCTATCAGTCGCAAATAGCTTCAGATATCGAGCTTCGAAAGCTTTTAGACATAGCTGTTCCATTTGAGCGTTACCTTGAATTGTCGGTCAAAGACGACCAGCTGGTGCCGGTTCGAGAAGGGGATCGCCACAACAAGCCACGCACAGAGATGCCACTCTACTTTGTCTTGGACCATCTGCGCAGTGCTTTTAATGTTGGTAGTCTGTTTCGGACGGCGGAGTGTTTAGGGGTTTCCCATATTTTTTTAGTGGGCTACACGCCAACGCCCGACGATTCTGGAGTTCAAAAAACGGCGATGGGTACAGACAAAATCGTCGCTTGGTCGAGCCACAATCATATTGAAGAGGTTTTTAAAAAATTGAAAGAAGAGAATATCTCTATAGTGGCTTTAGAGACGTCAATGCAGGCGAAGCGTCTTGATGATTGGCGAGCACCGGAGCGATTGGCCTTTGTGGTGGGTAACGAGCGTTTTGGATTGAATCAGAAGAGTTTGCAGCCCGTCGATGAGATTGTTGAAATTCCTGTATTTGGTAGAAAGAACTCACTCAACGTCGCCAACGCTTTGGCCATAGCGTCTTTTGAGGTTGTTAGACAATGGAGAAAATAGAGTATCAACCCATAGGACTGTTTCATTGTGCCCAGTCACAGCCGGTGGATTCGCCTCGGCAAGGGGCCCTAGCCAAGGAGAGTGAAGGCACTATAGAGCTGTATCCACAGTTCAGCGACGACTGCCTACAGGATCTCGCCGGTTTTGAAAGACTTTGGATCATCTATGATTTTCATCTCAATAAAACCTGGAAGCCAAAAGTGCGACCGCCGCGAGGTGCTGATAAAAAACGAGGCGTGTTGGCGACCCGTTCGCCTTACCGCCCCAATTCTATAGGTATTTCATGTGTGCGTCTTAAGTCCATTGAAGGGCGCCAAATTCTGTGCACGGAACATGACCTTCTTGACCAAACTCCGATCTTGGATGTGAAGCCTTACTTGGTTCAGGCGGATTGTTTCCCCGATTCAAAGCAGGGGTGGTTAGAGGGGATAACCCAATACACGGTGAACTTCGATCCTCTGGTACTGGAGAAAATAAATTGGATTGAAAAAGCCCTGGGAAAGCCAATAAAGCAAACCGTAATCCAACAGCTCTCCTATGATCCAATCAATTCAAAGATTAAGCGCGTAAAGGCAAAAGATGATTTTTTTGTCTTTCACTACCGTACCTGGAAGGTTTTTTTCAGCCTTAAAGGAACTGATGTAACGGTTTTTAACTTTTTGTCGAACTATAGTGTTAAAGACTTGCAATCCAAAGATGATCCCTACCGAGATAAGATCATACATAGCAACTTTAACAGCCTTTTCAACTCCGACGGCGATCAGTAATAAGAGTTTTATGAAGCAGGGACGGTGCGAGCGATTGTTCCACAGGGCGACGGTCACCCAATCAAACCTTAATCGTTTGATCGG
>CAXRIX010000021.1:0-7174 GCA_964230555.1 Bdellovibrionales bacterium | reverse complement strand
GGGGCAGGATTTGAACCTACGACCTTCGGGTTATGAGCCCGACGAGCTACCAGACTGCTCCACCCCGCGACAGGATGATTGACACTCTAAGTTAAGAGTAGGAGGTGATAGTAGTACCCAAATTTTGATCTGTCAATGAATAGAGGGAGTGTTCTTTGGAGGTTTTTTAGCTTGTTAGCTTAATGTGTGGGCAGAAAAATAAGAGTGTCGAAACAAAGACAACAGCGCGGGTCCTCAAAGTTTTACAGAAAAAGGCAAAAGCAGGTGTGTTTCTTTGGCGGTTTTCCATTGTGGTCTCGCGGTTGGTTGAAAGAACGGGGGAGGCGCTTGAGACCGATGCCGTCTCTGTCTTAAAAGAATCATCCGACAGATTGACTAAACTGAGTTTATTTTCATACTCTGAAGTTAAGAAAAGTTGTTCGAAAAATGGATTGATCTGGATAGGTTTCATGGCAAAGAAAAAAAGGATACTTTTGGTCGATGATGAGGTGGATATTTTAGAGCCTTTGGCCTTTAATTTAGAGACCTGTGGCTACGAAGTGGTGACGGCTGAAAGTGGTAATAATGCCTTTGAATTGTTTAGAAAGAAAGAATTTGATGCGATCATCACGGATATCAAGATGCCTGATGGAAACGGTATTGAGCTTTTAAAGAACATAAAGTTGAATAAGCCACTTTGCCCGGTTGTGAGTTTTATTACTGGTTATTCCGATTTGACATTGCGGCAAGCTTTTCATTTGGGAGCTTCAAGCACCTTTTCTAAACCTTTTGATTTTGACGAGTTAAGAAATAAGATTGAATGGGCTTTGGCCTCACCGACGGAAAAATGGAGTCAAAGTAATCAAAAAGGGAATATTGTGGAAATTGAAAACTCCGACCCTCGAACAATCGGCAGCGGAGGTGTCAGCCTTCATATCGACGGCGACGATTACTCGCAGTTGGCTGTTAATGATCGACTGGGCTTCGAATTCAACTCAGAGTTAGGCGTGATCAGTGGCCAGGGTTGGGTCCGGTGGATGGATGAGAAAACCGGTTTTATGGGAGTTGAGTTTGCCTATTTAGACCCTGATTCTCTAGCGAAAATAAGCAAGTACCTCCAAGACAAGAAGCCTGTCCCTTATATTCCTGAAAATTAATGATTTTTGTCAGAGTCAGGGGCTGGGGCCAAGGCATCGATGGAGTTAAAATCAGCTGAGGTGAGTTGTCGAGACAGATCCTTCAGTTTTTGGTTTTCCTCACTGACACGATCCAGAGCTGTGGCAATGCGGGTCACTTTTGTTTGAACGGTTTTTGTTTGGATGGTCTCTGCTTTTTTGCACTCGATGTCCAGAGAATCGCAATTGATCTGTATTACGGCCAGAGGGTTGGAAAGAGCGTGGGCTAGATCTCCCGTAAAGCGGCCGAGGTTTTGGAGTTTATCTATGCCAACCAAAGAGTGGACAGTGGTATCGATCTCGAAAAACAAGAGGTCTTCATTGGATAGTGAATTTTTCATTTTCTTACATACCATGTGTTTTTCCAAAACTTCATGGCCGCCTTTTTCGACCCCAATAAAGACAGGGATTTTGACCGATCGATCATCTTCTATGACCGAGGTGACAAGCTCTAAATCTTCCTCACGAAGGGTAATAAGATCAAGAAAAGACCGCCCTTCATATTTACTGTCATGAATATGGAGCTCCTCGCAGGCCTTGGTGTTGAGAAACTCCAACTTAAAAGCAGTGGTGGTAATTATGATGGATCGATCAATTTTGTTTACTAGGTCTATAAAATTCAATTTTCCGCTCCAAAAAAATTGCAAAAAGTTAGCTTTGAGGGCTACAATTGTTACTAGTATAGTGCTTGACAATAATTTATAAATCAACAATATTTATTTATTCATGATCAAAGATAAAAGAGTGCTCATTGTAGATGATGACATCGAGTTTCAGCAGGCTGTGGCTAGTTTTTTAGTAACGCAGGGCTGTTTTGTGATGCCTACCAAAACTTGTCAGGACTTCTTAACCGCCCTAGAAAAAGAATCACCCGATATTGCCTTGATCGACAAAGAGATTGGCTTTGAGGATGGTTTTGATTTAATTCATGCGATACGTAAACATGATAGGTTTAATGCGCTGCCGGTTATTGTGATTACTGGTAAGGCGACGGAGCCCAATAAGCATGAGGCCATTCAAATAGGGGCAGACGATTTGCTCGCTAAGCCTGTATCCTTGAAAGACCTCAAGCTTCGCATGACAGCTCTATTCCGTCGTTCTCAGAGCTATCTGCAGGACGAACAAGTGCTAAGTTTGGATGGCATCAAGATTAATTTACATCAGCATTTAATCAAAATTGATGGGCAGGCTATTGATCTTACAAAAACCGAATACAAGTTGTTTACCGAGCTAGCTCTTAAAAAGGGACAGATTTTAAGCCGAGAAATGGTGGCTCAGAAGTTCTTGTCCCTAAAAAATCAAAATCCTCGAACCATCGATGTTCATATGACTTCATTGCGTAAAAAGCTTGGAGACTATGGACGTTGTATCAAAACTGTTCGCGGCCGCGGCTATATGTTTCATCTCGACACACATTAACTTCTGAATCTCAATAATTATAATTTGTTTAATAATTACTTAACAAATTTCGACGATGAGTTTGTATCGGCGTCGAATGCTTTGCTCTG
The DNA here is from genome assembly GCA_964230555.1 of Bdellovibrionales bacterium. Lineage (GTDB taxonomy): Bacteria > Bdellovibrionota > Bdellovibrionia > Bdellovibrionales > JAGQZY01 > JAGQZY01. The sequence continues at coordinate 4,512 of CAXRIX010000021.1, read as the reverse complement.
AAAGTGCCTCAAGCAAAACATAGACTCCATTAATATCACTTCGCAAATCTAAAGGGCGAGTTGTTTTGATCGTTGCAAGTGTTTTTGAGTGGGGAAAATAATGTATTTGGACACAAAAGATAAGAAGTGGATTTTGATCGTCGATGATGAGCCCGATATTCGTAGCGCGCTCAAAGAAGTGATCAGCTTGAATTTTGATGACGATATTAAAGTTATTGAGGCAAAAGATGGTGTCGAAGCTACGACGAAAATCAATTATCAAAAATTCGATTTGATTGTTACCGATCTAGCAATGCCGAAAAAAGAGGGTGAGGCATTTATTCACTCGGTTCGCTCGAATAATCTTAATGATGCCACACCAATCATAGTCGTTTCAGGTTCGCCGTCGATATCAAAAGTAAAAGAAGCTTTTGAATTTGTCGAATCAATTGAGAAACCCTATAAAATGAAAGACTTGGTTGAGACCATTTCGACCTGTCTTAAGACGGGAGATAATAAAAAGCGAGTGTCGGCGAATGTTTTGAATAATTTAATTGTTTCGGTCGATAAATTTGTTGAAAGTCTTGAAAAAGGAAAAATCTCTCAAGATGGTCCTGTAACGGTTAAAGAGAGAGGCTGCGTCGTTGACCATGATTATGTCTCTTCAATTCAAGTTAAAATAGGTTCCGTAACAAATACATTTTCGATACTAGCGAGAGAAGAAAACATTCGCGAATTGTTTTCCAAACAAAATCCAGTCGGCGATAAAACAATGGATCGCTTGATGCAGTCTATGTCTTTTGTCATACTGAAATACGTTTTAGAGAAAGCCTCTTTAAAAAAATCTTCGACCACCAAAGGGTCTTATATAAAGCATGATCGAAATATTTTAACCGATAAGAAGGGGATAATTATCGGGTTGGGTAATGAAAACCTGAAAATCGATCTGTTTGCCACTTCAGAATAATTTAAACCTTTGGAAGTTTAACGACAAAGCAAGTGTTGGGTTCTGCCTCATCGACGAAGAGCTCGCCTTTGTGTTTGTCGACAATATTGCGTGAGATACTGAGACCCAAACCGGTCCCTTGCCCCTCGGGCTTGGTTGTAAAAAACGGGTCCATGATCTGTTCAACAATCTCTGTTGATATATTTCCTGAGTCTTTAACTTTGATTGATACAGAGTCTTCAGTGGCTTCGACTTTCAGACTCACCCAGGGGTCTGGGGTTTTTTCTGCCGCATAGAATGCGTTGTTTAGTAGGTTTGTAATAACTTGTGAAAGTGGGCCTGTGATACCCATAACCTGTAGGTTTGGGTCGATCTCATCGACAGTAAATTTAATTTTGCGGTAAGATTTTGCGTGCACAAATTGGCTGGTGACTTTAATTAAGTCATAAACTTTCAATGGGTACAGCTCACCGTCGTTGTCGCCTTTGGTGAAAGTTTTTAACCCTTGGATAATTGATTGAATCCTATCGATCGCAGATTGCATTTTCTCTGTGAACTTATCAATCTGCTCGCTTTCTAATTTATTAGCTCGACTTGAAATCCGAAGTGAGTCTAAATAAGACTTGATAATAGCCAAAGGATTGTTGATCTCATGAGCAATTCCTGCAGATAGCACCCCAAGCGCTGCGAACTTTTCTTGTGTTGCCATTTGCTTCTGTTGATCGACAATTTGGAGCTTTTGATTTTCAATCGTTTTCGTTAATTCGGCAAAACTTTCTCCCATTTCGCGAGCTTCTTGAAAATTAAATTTAAAATGATTGGGCTGGGTGTATTTACCAGTTTCGCGGTATCGACGCATATTTTCAGTGAACGATGCAAGCGGTAGGGAGAACTGTTTGGCGAGAACAAATCCGAAAGGTAAAAGTAATAACAGACAGATTAGAACCGCCGATATGGCCTGCATCATAACCTGGTAGGGAATAGCGAAGGCTCGCCAGGTTGGGGTTCGGGTTACAAATGCAAGAAAGCTATCGGGGGAGTCGTTATTGTAATTGTAGATTGTCAGGCTTAGTAAATGCCCCTCTATTGTCGTCGAAAGTTGCCGGGACTTATTGTTGGATTGAATTAACGATTTTGCCAGGCTCCAGCCAGGGGGCTCAGAGATGGGATCTTTTGTGATATTGCGAAGATCGAGGCGAAACTGCAGTTTTGGATCGGGGTGAGAGAGGAAGTTTTTTTTATGATCGAACATATATGAGCTTGTATGTTTCGAAAACCCTTTTTCAAACTGGTTGAGGAACCAATCCATTTCTTTGTTAATAACGATGATTCCTTGAACCTTGTTTTTAACATAAATCGGAATGCCGGCTCGGATAACAGGCTGATACGGAACAGTAATCTGTCCGTATTCTCGATTGAGCTCAATGGGGCTCAGGTAAACTTGCCCAGGCCTTTGTTTAATCGATTTCTTAAAATAGTTACGATCGCCCTTTTTTTGTTTTTCTGTCTGCACAATAATCTTATTTTTCTTGGATCTTTCGACTCGGATAAGTTCAAGACCATTGTCGTGGACCGAAATGTAGCGAATTTGTGAATAATGAGGATTGGCTTTCAACAAACCCTTAAAAATCTGTGATAATCGATCACTCCAAATTTTTAAACTTTCTCCGGTAACGGGGTCTACTTTTTGCTTCGATTGATAGGCGCGGGCAATCGGTTTGATCGGGGGAGTTTGTTCAAGCGCAATGACGTTTGATCTAAGATTTTCAAGAATCTCAATAAAATCGTCTTTTTTAGTCTGATTGATAAATTCAAGCTCGGAGAGTGTTTTCTCTTTAGTAACATCAGTCAAACTGAAGTAAAAAATGACCGAGATGATGAAGGTTGCAAATGAAACAAGAGCAGCGGCATAGATCAAAATCTTGTGGGCTAAATTCATGCATAGATTATAAACATTTTAAATTTATCTTGCATTGTTTCCATTGGTCTACGGAGCATGTTGGTCTAGTTAAAAAGGTCTAGATATGAGACTATCCGTAAGATCTTAAGGCCTACGCCACAGCGACTTATGGTTTGTTTTGATTCGATAAAGAGATAAAAGTTGCAATGCATCAGTGAAATAAATTAGCTTTATTTAAATGAACCATACAAATCAAAATAATTTAGATGGTAAAGCTTTAGACGGTGTTCGATATGTTTTCTTAACGGGAAAAATGTCACCGGACTCTCAATACTTTGAGCTTTATAAAAATGTTTATAAGCTTTGGTCTCAAACTTGGAAAAAAGCCTTCACTGATGTTGGAAGCCCGGAAGCTTATAGCGCTGATGACTTTTACAGACAAGATATTATTCCAGTGATAGCAAAAGGCAATGAGCCTTTAGCGGCCCATTTCTACACTTTTTTTCATACTGAAAACCCGGCCGCCATGGACCATCACTATTTTGAAATCTTTCCGCCTAGCCTGATTCAGAGGTTGAAAAGTCAAGGTGTTCGGAGCTTGATGTCTATGGAATATTTGACGGTCAACTATCATTATCGACGCTCAGTGGTCGGCTTTTCTCTTGCCGAGGTCTTGGTGTCTCTGGGGGCAAGAGTGATGCAAGAAAGTGAAGTTGATGGTGCGGTAGGAGTAGCCGTAAAAGCGGCTGGAGTCGATCAGTTAGCATCAAAGATGAATTACCGACTAGAAGTTGATAATGTTCAAAGAGGTTCTTTGCAGTGCTGTATTATGTCCGGGATTACTGGCCAAAATGAAATTGGAGTTCATCCCGATCCAGTAATTGGAAAATTTATAGATCAACTTTGGATCTCTCGGTCCTACGGAATCTTTTTTAAAGAAAATAGACTTAAAGCAGCGTAAAGGGGTGATCGTGGAAGTTAAAGTTGAGTTTGCGAAAGTTATGAATTCTATGAAGGCAACGATTGATAATTTTCCCTGGGAAAATAAGCAGGCCTATGCTGGTTGGGTGGCCCAAACTTATTATTTTGTTTTGCATTCGACACGTCTTTTTGCCTGCGCAGCTGGACGATGTCGTATTTCAGAGAACACTCTGCATCACCGGTTGTTGCAACATATGGCTGAAGAAAAAGGCCACGAGAATTTGGCTACAAGCGATTTGAAGTTTTTAGGAGTCGATGTCGCTTCAGTGAAGGAATTGCCAGAAACGGCTTCGATGTATCAAAACCAATATTTTTGGATTGAACATGTCAGTGTTCCTTCTTTTTTCGGATACTTAATGTGCCTCGAGGGGTTGGCCGTCGAAGTTGGAGCCAAAGTCCACACTCGCGTCGTCGATGCCCATGGCCAAAGAGCCTGCTCGTTTCTGAAGGTCCACATCGGTGAGGATGAAGGGCATTTAGAGGAAGTTTTTGAACAGTTAAAAGCCTTTACTGATGACGATATTGAAAACATCCTTATCAATCTCCGCCAGTCAGCGAGCCTCTATTTAAATATGTTGAACCGGATTCATTCCCAAGTCATGGAGCCACAGAAAAAACAAGCCGCTTAATTAGTTTTTTTTAACCCCAGTTCACTTCGGATATAGGTTTCATGCACTTTTAAGCTGAAATCACAAAAGTCATTGGG
>CAXRIX010000020.1:0-32148 GCA_964230555.1 Bdellovibrionales bacterium | reverse complement strand
TGTTCGGCAGTGTTTTTGATTTTTTTTGGAAAGCCAACATACGCAATGTGGAATTGATGCGGCGGTATCGATCCGAACCCCAACGCCTACAAAGGCGTTCTAAGTGGTTTCTTTTAGGATTCTTTGCCTGCTTAGTTCTGCTGTTTGTCGCTCTGACCACATTATCAATTTTACTGGTCCTATGGATGGTGCGTGAGATTCGTTAAACTTAAAGGAGACAAGATGAATTTAGAAATGAATGCTGATGAAGATAAAAATCGCAAACAAGATGAAGATACACCGAAGCAAAATCAAGTGGATGGTAAAGATCAGCCCCCTGAACCAGAGAACCCTAAGAAATTGGATAAGCAAAAAAACTTAGATTTCGAAAAAGCGTCCGACGAAGAGTAAGAGTTTTGCGTGTTAATGGCTAACAAGGCCCTAAGCGGCCTTTTTGTAGCTGTCGTAGGGGCTTATCTTCCGTACCAATGAAAGAACTTTTCCAACCGAGATTGGTTGTTGTTCAAATGGAACCTGACCGTAGATATCCGCCAATCGGTGGTGTAAATCAGAGCAATGTTCCTGTAAGAATTTTGGCTTTCTAAAATAAAATTCGCTGGCCACCGCAAAAAGTTCTTTGGCATTGGTGAGCGCATAATCGCCAAGTATAAAAGATTCTCCTTGAGTTTCCAGGTAGCGACTGCGAAGTTTCTCCCATTCACTATCCCCATGGAAAGAAAAAGAGCAGAGATTCTGGTAGTCGATCACATGGGCCAATTCATGAATAAAAAGATTCTTCCCTTGGTGTGCCATAAATTCAAGGTGCTGCACCCATGACAAGTGGATCGAGAATTGATCGACAGGAATAACCTCATCCCAGCGTTCACAAAAAGTTTGCATTCGCTTTAGCATCATTTCTGGAGCGACAAGATTCTCCAGCAGACCTTGCTCTTGAGCACTGGCTGTTTTTTTCTTTTCAACAATGGCTTCTTCGGTATATTTTTCAGCGATAAAGTCTTTTGTCTGGCGCAAGAATGTTTTCCAACGAGTTAAAGACTGATTGTCCATGCCTTTGCGGACACTTTCAAAATGCTCTTCAAGAGTCAGTGTTTCCAAATAAAAGTGCTTGTTAAAATTTGCTAAATGGGTGGGAGTTCTTCCGTCAATCAGACTTTTTCCCTGGCTCTTGCTGATCAGTGCTTCCTCTAGCGGCGACCGATTGATAACCCAGTTGGTCAGTTCGATGGAAGCCCGCACTGTTGATAAATCCTCAACAAAACCTCGGGGGCCACGTGGGTACATGAAGCCGGCGGCTTCTGTCTCTGTTGGCAGGTAAGTCGGGTAGACTATAACAGACCGAAGTTGGTTTAACTTTTGCTTTTGCTTCTCCATAACTTTGGCAACATCAAAAGAAAGTAAAAACGCAATCTCACGGTTCAGTGGCTTACCGGTGTTGCAGATGAAGTTCAAAGTTTGTTCAATATGAGTCGCTGATCGGATGTACTTGTCATAGATGGCTTGGAAGTTTTCTTCCCCCAAATAGATCTTAAGGTGAGGCAGGAAATTTTCAATTTCGCTGTCTTCAAGCCTGGGTTTTTTAACACTTGGGTTGTCCCAACTGTGAGGACTGATTTCCTTGGCCGCAAGAGCTCCGGAAAGTTTTTTAAATATTTTGTCGAATAAACCCATACATTTCTTATCGGTCTTTACTGAGTGGCATTAACTAGGCTTTAGGAGAGAGGGGCAGAAGTTCCCCTGAAAATGGCCTGTCGCCGCCGATTTTTTATTTATCAAAAAGATTCAGCCAGTCGAAAAACAAGGTCTTTTCCTCATGGAAGTAATACCCGATGGAAAACCCCGACTGAGCAATAGTCAATCCTCCTGGGAACTGGGAGTTAGCATCAAGGGGACTGATATCTTGATTTTCTAAAAGATTCTGTGACTGAACTTTGGCAAAAAATCGCATATTCCAATGATTGGCAATCCAAGAGTTTAGGCCGACTTGTGCGGTGACGCCGGTTTTGCCCACCCATTGGGTTTGATCGTAATTTTCATCGGAATACAGGCGTAGGTAATTGGTGGCAACAAACGGAGAAACTTCCAAAAACAACTCGCCCACGGGGAGTATAAAGCTCATGCGAGGACCGTAACCAAGACTGATAAAAATCCAGTCAAGCCTCAAATCTCGTAGGCTGGCTTCGGCCTTATCGAACTCGACTTGATTGTAAGAGATATTAAAGTCGGGGTAAAAGCGAAAATAAAAGTTCCAAGGCGTGCGTTTTCGAAAGTGAAGAACACTGGTAAGACTAAAATTCGATAAAAAACTAAGGGGCGAACGGGTTCCTGTGTCCGCACAATAGCGGAGTGTTCCATCGGGCTGAACGGCGCAGCCGCCATAAAAAGTCTGCTGGGTGCCAAGAGAAATGGTATTTGGCACGACATCAAAAAGCTCGGTGTAAAACCAAAACCAGTCAGATTGGCTGACCTCAGACTTGATGTCGGGGATGGTATAGCGCTTCACAACCCTTTCGTTGTAAGGACTGTAAATATGAATTTGAATTTCTTTGGCATAACTGTCGTAGTCGCTGAAGACCAAATGAGTCACTTTCTCCTTATGTAAAAGCTCATTAAAACTGTCGGCGTCAGTCGGGATCGCTGCAGACTCGTGATCAAAACCCATGCCGACAACCACACTGTAGGTTTTCTCAAAGGGGAGGACAGAAAGTTCGGGTCTCTTATCGGCAAGCCACTTTTGCACTTTCTGTCCCATAAAGCGACTGTCCACACTGTTGGTGCGGGTGGTTGGCAGTATAAGAAGGCGAGAGTCCGTGTTCAGCTGGTAGCTTTTCGATTTATCAATGCGATCGACACTTTCCCAAGAGGCTCCCGTCGCGTAATCGACAAGCCATCCTACAGGGGTGTAGGGGTACAGAAATATGTTCCCGGCAAACGAATGGCCCCAGCGGTAGGATGTTTTAAGATGAATATCCTCTTTTTTGTCACCATTAATAAACGTCAGTTTCGGTCTCTTAGAGCGTGTGAGGTAGACAGTGCTTGCGCCGGTGCCGACTTTTTCATCATCGTAATGAATTTCAGTTTTTGAGTCGGGGGGAACCACTCTTACATATTGGTGACGATTGGTGAATGAGGCGCAGCCAGCAATCAATGACAGCGTTAGAATAAAAAAAAGCGGCCGATACAAAAACATGGAGTTCTTGTATCTTGCCGCCTGATTCGGATGCGATCAAATAGATTTTGATTGCAGAGCTTTAATGCGTTTTTCCAAAGGCGGGTGGGTTGAAAACCACTCGGAAAATTTTGACTTGTTATTGATTTTCATAGATTGAAAAGCGGCTTCCTGAGTTTCCACGGACTCGACATGGCCGCGTAATTTTTGCAAAGATGCGACCATGACCGGTGTTCCGGCAAGCTTTGCTCCGCCGGCATCGGCACGGTACTCTCGCCAGCGACTGAAAGCGGCAACAAGAGGGTAGGCCGCAAACGCCACCAGACCGTAGACAAATGTAAATATCATCTGACGAACGAACCAATTGTCAGCGATTCCGCGACTGCTATCTCCACGAAGCGCACCGGCGATCACATTGGTGACTAAAATACTGACTAGATAGGTGAAGGCGTTCACCACACCCTGGATGAGGGTCATTGTCACCATATCTCCATTGGCGATGTGGGAAATCTCATGAGCTAAAACTCCGTGCACCTCATTATCGTCCATTTTCTGTAGAAGTCCCGTCGAGACAGCCACTAAGGAGTTGCTTTTCGATGGCCCGGTGGCAAAGGCGTTGACCTCTTTGCTTTCGTAAACTCCCACCTCGGGCATTTTTGGTAACCCGGCTTGCTTGGCTAATGTATGAACCTTATGAACCAAAGGCGCAAACTGGCCACGTGTGTCCACAATTTGCACGCCCATCATGGTTTTGGCCATCCACTTTGAAAGGAATAGGGAGATAAAAGAGCCCCCAAAACCAATTAAAAGCGAGAAGACAAGTATGTTTCCATAGTAGCCTTGCGGAACCAGGCCAGCGGCGGCCAGCAGGTTGTAAACTACAATGACAGAGAACATGACTAAAATATTTGTTAAGAAAAACAGGAAGAAACGCTTCATTTCTCAACCTCCTAATATCCCTTTTATTATGGGGTCTTATTGGAAGTCGTCAAGGTCACAAAGGAGGGGGGCTCATTAATTGTTAAAAGTGGCGTTTCGGGCCACTTTTTTAAAAGATACGGCGGGATAAATCGCTTTTTTTTCACTCTGGGGGTGCCAGACCGCCGTTCAGTGGGGTGAAGTTTTAGAGGGATTTCATGACCCAGTGGTCCGAGGGGTTCAAAAACAAAAAAAAGGGAGCGCTAAGGCTCCCTGTTTATTCTCGGAATGATGTCTTGGTCTAGAAGTCCTCTTCAAACGAAACATCTCCAGAGACTCCGACTTGGTAGGCCGAAACTTTTCTTTCGAAAAAGTTGGTCAATTCCTGAACATCTTGCAGCTCCATAAAAGAGAAGGGATTCTTTGATCCATAGCGTTTAGGAATGTTTAAGGCTTCCAATCGTTGATCGGCCACAGACTCAAGGTAAGTTCGCATGTCTTTCATGGAAAGTCCGGCGATTCCCTCAGCCAAGACGTCCTCGGCAAAAGCCATTTCACATTCAACAGCCTCTTCAATCATCAAGGTGATCATATCATTCATCTGCGGAGTGAAAATATCTGGATCTTCTTTTCGTGCGGTGTGCACCACTTCTAAGGCGAAGTTGATATGACAAGATTCATCGCGGAAAACCCAGTTGGTTCCACTGGCGAGTCCATCAAGTAAACCTTTGGACCGTAGATAATAAACATAGGCGAAGGCACCAAAGAAAAACAATCCTTCAATACAGGTGGCAAAGCAAATCATGTTCATCAAAAATTTACGACGATCTTCTAAGGTCTCGACACGGTCTAAGTTATCAATTGAATCCATCCATTTGAAACAAAACTCCGCTTTCTTTTTAATGGACGGGATGTTGTCGATGGCGGCAAAAGCTTTGGCCCGTTCCGCATGGTCTGGGATATAGGTATCCAAAAGAGTTAAATAAAACTGGACATGCAAAGCCTCTTCAAACAACTGGCGGGAAAGGTAAAGGCGCGCTTCAGGTGAATTGACATGCTTGTAAAGGTTTAGAACCAGATTGTTACCAACGATCGAATCACCAGTCGCGAAAAACGCCACCAAACGATTGATCAAGTGTCGCTCTGCGGGGGTCATTTTGTTTTTTAAATCACTGGTGTCTTTAGAAAAATCCACCTCATCGACAGTCCAAGTGTTTTTAATCGCATCCTTGTACATTTCGTAAAACACAGGATACTTCATGGGGCGTAAGGTTAAATCAAATCCAGGGTCTAATATCATCTTTCTCAACTCCTTTTCAAAAGTTTCTCAACGGAGGAACAAAATTAAATTCAAAGGCGTGGCATGCCTATTGGCATGCCTCACACGACTCGGGGTTCTCTAACGAGCAGACCAGAGCCTCTTCATCAGTGTACTCTTTGCGCTTTGTGGTGATCGTGGTTTTATTAATTCGTGTAGCCGGACGACTTCTTAGGTAATAGGTCGTCTTCAAACCTTTCTTCCAGGCATACATATACATGGAGGAAACTTTCCCAATGGTGGGGCTTTCCATAAAAAGGTTAAGGGATTGGCTCTGATCAATAAAGGCGCCACGATCGGCAGCCATTTCGATAAGGCTTTTCATCGGAAGTTCCCAAGCGGTGCGATAAACCAAGCGCAACGCTTCCGGAATTTCAGTGATGTTCTGAATCGATCCTTCGTTGGCTTTAATCTGATCGCGAATATCTTGAGTCCACAAACCTATCTTTTTAAGATCCTTTACCAGGTGACGATTCACTTGTAGGAACTCACCAGAAAGGGTTTCTCTTTTAAATAGGTTGGAAACTTGCGGTTCAATGGCTTCATAACAACCAGAAATACTGGCAATAGTGGCCGTGGGAGCAATGGCGATAATCAAAGAGTTACGCAGACCGTGCTTTTTGATTTCACCCTTTAATTTTTCCCAACGCTCGGCCCGTTCAGGCTCGACACCCCAAAGGTCAAATTGCAATTCGCCTTTGGCAGCTCTCGTCTCATTGAAGTTTTCGTGAGCGCCCAGTTCGGCTGCCAGTTCACACGATGTTTGAACGGCCGCAAAGTAGACCTCTTCTTGAATCTTCTTCGAAATTTTTCGGGCATCATCGCTATCAAATGGAAGCCCTAATTTAAAGAAAACATCTTGCAGTCCCATACAGCCTAAGCCCACGGGACGCCATTTGCTGTTCGACTTCTTAGCTTTATCGATCGGATAGAAGTTAATGTCGACGACCCGATCAAGAAATTTAACAGCGGTGCGAACAGTTTCGCGAATTTTGCGATAGTTTACACCGTTTTCAGTCACGTGATGGGACAGGTTGATCGATCCCAGGTTACAGACGGCTGTTTCTTTGTCATTGGTCACTTCAAGAATTTCTGTGCACAGATTTGAAAGGTGAATCACATTCTTTTTCTCTGAGGTCTGGTTGCTCTTAAGATTGGAATGGTCTTTAAAAGTCATCCAGCCATTTCCTGTTTGCGCCAAGGACTTCATCATGCGCTGATAAAGATCGCGGGCTCGCACTTGGGTTTCAAATTTTTCGGCTTTTTCAGCGGCCGTATAAATACGCTCGAACTCTTCGCCATAAGTGTCGGTCAGGTCGGGCATAATTTTTGGGTCAAACAAAGACCACATGCCATCCTCTTCCACTCTTTTCATAAAAAGGTCAGGCACCCAGTTGGCGAGGTTTAAGTTATGGGTTCTTTTGGCTTCGTCACCGGTGTTTTCTCGCAACTCAAGAAACTCTTCGATGTCGGCATGCCAGGTTTCCAGATAAACGCAGCAAGCGCCTTTTCTTTTTCCACCTTGGTTGACTGCAGCCACCGAAGAATCCAAAGTTTTCAACCAAGGAACGATTCCATTGGAATGTCCGTTGGTGCCTTGGATCAAAGAACCACGAGAACGCACGCGGTGATAAGCCACACCGATACCACCAGCGAATTTCGATAACAGGGCGATATCTTGATACTTGCCATAAATCGAGCGTAGATCGTCCTGAGGAGAATCTAATAAGTAGCACGATGACATCTGAGGATGCACAGTTCCCGAATTGAAAAGGGTCGGGGTGCTCGGCAAATAATCCAAATTAGACGTCAGTTGATAAAGTTCGATGGCTTCCTCAGCGGAATGGGCTAAACCACAGGCCACACGCATAAAAAAGTACTGAGGTGTTTCGAAAACGTCACGAGTTTCGGGGTCCTTTAAGAGGTAGCGATCATATACGGTACGCAAACCAAAATACTGGAACTTTTCATTGCGACGACGTTTAATCGCGGCTTCCAAGGTTTCCTTGTTCTCTTTGACGAAATCCAAAGTTTTTTGCGCGATCAATCCGCACTTAACGCCGTACTCAACAGACTCGCTGAATGACATAACGCCTTTATTCTTAACCTCTTCCTGAATATAGATACTAAGAAGACGGCTGGCTAAAAGCGAATATTGAGGCTCTTCACCAATAAGCATGGCTGCGGTCTGAATACTGAGATTGTCCAGCTCTTTTGTGGAGGCTCCGTCATACAACCCACTGATTGCTTTGATCGCGACTCGGTGAGGATCAATTTCTCGCAGATCTTCAGAACACTCGGTCACTCGTTTAACGATTTTTGTGACATCAACAGGTTCTAAGCTGCCGTTTCTTTTTCTCACTCGCATGAGATTTTCCTGTGAACTCTTGCTGGCTTTCGCTCGCGTTGTTTTTTCTTTTGTTGCTTCCATCTGTAGCCCTCCCCACTGGCTTGAAGTTCGACAACCTAGATCTTAGTATGGAAAATTTAGCGTATAAGACGCTAAAAGAAGGCCGAAGCCTCCTTTTTTGTTTCCTGATTTTAGTCCTAATTTTTTAATTTAGATAACTAAATCTAGGTTTTTCTTTTTCCGCTAATACTACATCTAGGTGTGATGTGTATCCCTGATTAAAGACGGTAGTTGTACAACCTAGGGCTGTCAAACAGGATTTGTAAAGGTCCAGGGATTTCAGCGAATTTAAAGAACTGTCAGGTTTTAACGGCCTTATTTGGCCCATTTTCTAGACACTTGTATAGGAAAAAACAAATTTTTTTTTGCTCGATGTTGAAAGTTTACAACTGTGATTTGCGTTAATTAATGGCAAAAACTTTTCGCTTAATTTGCAAGCAACAAAAGCCGATAGAGGAGTATGTCTGGTTATGATAAATGGTTTCGATTCTCTCTCAATTTTTTTATTTTCTTAATGTTCTTCCAGCTTGGAAGTCTGCTGGTTTTGCGCAGTAGCTACAATCAGGCGCAAAATTACGTCAAAGACAATCAGGCTCAGGTGAACTTTCAATGCGGTGACTTTAACAAAGATGAAAACTATTGGGATCTTTCGAAGAATCAGCCGGAACTTTTATCCTCCTGCATCGACTTGGATTGTCCACAGTCCCTTTATAAGGGGCAAAAGGTTGCTGAGCAAGAGACCGATTTGCATGTTCTTTCCGTCGAAAAACCCTGGCCCTATCAGTGGGAGGGAATGAACCTGAAGCGGGGTAATTTTGTCGACGTAAAAATTGCCCAAGACGATAAACCCCTTAAGTTGGTGTTAGTCAGTCAAAGCTTTATGCTCTGGGATTTGCAACTTGAAACAGGTCGTTCCACTTTAAAATCGAAAGTCAGAGACGTGATGGATGAGCCGGTCAGCCTCAGTTCACTGACCGCTTATATCAATCCTGAAAATTGGAATATCTCTTATCCCAGACCGATCGATGAGGTGATTATCATCGCACCGGACCTGGTGTGGATTGAGGGTTTAGAGTCTTCCACAAAAGTGACTTATTTTGACCAAAAACAACTGTGCGCCTATCCCACAGCGTGGGAAGAAATTCACAATCCTGAGAACCAGTTTCGGCGCCTCACCTTGGCTTTACAGGAATACACCGGTCTTCATGTCAGCAGTTTCCAAGGACGAGAAATCGGACGCCAATTTAAGGTTCCATTTCGTAATCTTCTCGCTGAAAAACGCCAGAATGAACAGCTGTCTGGCCGCTCACTAGCTTCAAGGAATTCTGCAGAAATGGGACTCCAGTGGGAGCGCCAGGGCGATCAGTTAGCTGCCACCTCTTACCGCTATAAACGGGACGGTCATGTCCATCAGTTGCCAGTTCCCGAAAAGACAACTCAGGCCTTTTTCGAAATGGCCAACGGTACTTTGTTTGTAATCAAAAATCATCAATTCGGCACTTGGGACAATAGCCAAAAGAAATTTCAACCCTTGCATTTGCCTTTGGGGATGCCGGCCATGTACTGGCCGACGGCGATGACCTTTAATCCTCTCAATAGCGAACTTCTGGTTTACAATGATGATCGAGGCGGAGAGGTCTTTGCTTACAATGTCGTCACAAGCACCTGGCGTGTTTTTGCTAAGCGCGTAGGCTACAGTCTTATGGCCATTCATTTCGACACCGAACGCCGCAAACTGGTTGGAGCCCGCTATTTTGGTAAAAAAATTAAGGAATTGGTGATTTTAAATGAGAAGGGCCAGGCCTTAAAATCGCAACCTCTGCAGCAGCCTTTGGATTTTTCTAAAAGTCGCTGGCGGGCCAAGCTCACCGCAAAAGGTCAGGGCTTATGGTTGAAAGTTCACCATCCCGCCCAGCCTGATGGGGACCTCCATCCTTTGCAGGGTTCTTAATTCTCACTTGGCTAGAGAAGAGCCATACGGTAGAACCTCTTTATGTCTGAGGTTTCAAACAAAAAGAAGACAGTACTGAGCGCCAGCACCACGACCGGTGATCTGACACTGGGAAATTATATTGGGGCGATTAACAATTGGGCCAGCATGCAAGAACAATACAATTGTTTTTACATGGTGGCCAACCTACACAGTTTGACTGTCTATCAAGACCCCAAAGCCTTACAGGAGCGGACCCTTAGTTTTTTTGCCCAGTATTTGGCCTGTGGTCTGGATCCTGACAAGAATGTCGTCTTTGTTCAATCTCATGTTCCCGAGCATGCGGAGCTCTGTTGGGCCCTCAATTGCATCGCCCCCATGGGAGCTCTGAACCGGATGACTCAATTTAAGGAGAAATCCGAAAAAACCCGTGAAATCAATAATGGGCTTTATTCTTACCCGGTCTTAATGGCGGCCGATATTCTTCTTTATCAAGCGGATTTGGTCCCCGTGGGGGCTGATCAAAAACAGCATTTGGAACTGACTCGGGATTTGGCAGAAACCTTTAACAAGCGGTACAGTCCTGTTTTTAAGATTCCAGAGCCTTTTATCGGGAAAACGGGGGCGCGGATCATGTCGCTGCAGGATCCCACGGCAAAAATGTCGAAATCCGATGAAAACCCAAAGGCCTTTGTCTCTATTATCGATCCGCCCAAAAAGATCCAAAAAAAAATAAAAGCGGCGGTCACCGATTCGGACCCCGATGCTCGTATTATCTATGACCCCGAAAAAAAGGTCGGTTTGGCAAACCTTATGACAATCTATTCTGTTCTCAGCGGGCAATCCATGGCTGCTATTGAAAAAGAATTCGATGGAAAGATGTACGGTCATCTGAAGGTGGCACTGGCTGACTTGGTTTGCGAGACCTTTCAGCCGGTCCAAGAGAAGTACAATGATTTAATGAACAATCAGGACCATCTTTTAAGCATTATGCAGAAAAATGCAGAGAGAGCTCGCGAAGTGGCCGCTAAAACACGTCAAAAGACCTATGAGGCGCTGGGGCTAGTGAGCTTCTAAGCAAAAAAAAAGGGCGTTCTTTTCTGAACGCCCCTGGGTGATATCAAATAACATTTACAACGTTTAACTTCCGATGGATTCACTTCAACACGAATTTTAACTTCAACTTCAACTTGCCCAAAACACCCTTAATATTCTCCGTACCAATAACCACACAACAGATATTAATTTCGTACAAAATCACAGATTGTTCGTCCTAAATTCCATATATCGGACAAAAAGAGGTTCCTCTTTGTTAATCAGAACCTATCGGCACTGAAAATATGGGAAAAGCACAGGTTTCTTAGCACGCATGTTAAAACAAAATATATTTATGCAGATGTTTTTTCGGGAACTCGAATTCTATTTCGTAAAGCACGCAAAGTCTCGGGATCAAGTATGTCGTGTTTGTACTGTTCTAAAAGACTGAGTGCAGAGGCGGCATCGGTGCCAGAGTGATCAGGATTTTCGATGGCCAGGTGGCAAAACTCATCGGCTGTTTGCACGATTTTTGCCATCGGTGTGATCCGGGCTTTAGTAAGGCCTCTAGGAAACCCCTGACCTAAAATATTTTCATGATGTTCGTAGGCTATATTGACCACCTCGCTGGGAATCGATTTGATCTTTTCAAGAAGATTTCGACCTCGCTCACAATGGGTCTCTAGGAGTGCTTTTTCAGAGAAAGTCAGGTCTGACTTTGGTTTGTTGACGATTTCTCTATCGATTTCGCATTTACCGATGTCATGAAGCAGCCCGCCGATGCTCAACTTGTAAAGATTGTTGCCAGAGCTCCATCCCATCTGCTGGGCGATCATAACGGAATACAGACTCACACCCAAGCTGTGGGCGTACAAAAAATCATTGTGTTGATTCAGCACTTCAAGGAGTTCAACGCCATCTTTGTGGTCCAGAAGGGTGTTAATACTGGTGCATATATAGGTATGAGCCTCGTTGAAAGTGTCTTTATTGACCCCGCGAACAAAAACACTCTCCAGAATCACTTCATTGGCGGCAGCCAAAATTCTTTTCTTTTTACCACCCCCAAGCTGAGAGCTGGCGGTCACCGCTTTTGCTAACTGCAGGTTGTGATCGACAATCATTTTATAGTCAGCCGTTCGTACAAAGAAGTACTTTAGGCCTTTTTGTAGGTATCGTCGAAATTGTGCCTCATTGACGGGGTCTTGTTTTTTAGCCACTTGGACATACTTTTCTTTTCCCAGGCGAATATAAACATTCATCTTCAAATGTTTTTGACTAACGAAATCAGCTAGCAGGACCCGACAGTACTCGGAAGGCTTCACTTTGATATCCAGAAGTTCAGGATTGGCTGACTTCGGTTGACTTGATTCCTCATTGAGCTTTAGGACGGTGTGGACTCTTTCTAAAAGGTCTTCTTGATCAACAGGCTTGAAAAGGCAGCCCTGCATCCGATAATTATCTAATCCTTTTTGCTCCAAACTTTCCGGTGAGCCTGTCAAAATAATAAAAGGTGTGGGGGCTGATCTGTCAGACTTTCGGTCATAAATTCGTCGCACCCATTTGACGAACTCCACCGAAGACTGTCCGGGCATATCCAATTCAGAGACAATGGCATCAACCGGTTCGGCATCAAGAATCTCTTTAGCGACTTGAAAAGACTCGGCAAACGAGACTTTAAATCCAGCCTCAAGTAAAACGGAGGCCGATTGCTGACGGGTTTCTTTATCGTAATCAATAATCAGGATTTGCAAATCAGACCGTTTTTGGCGGGATGTGGATTGTTGACTCATGAATGACCCTTTCGCTTCCTTCTTATCGGGAAAAAGGGCGCTGACCTCAAAGTGATAGGGGCGATTTCTCAGCTCAAAATGTGACAAAACGTCATTTTTTTGAATCAGACTGAGGCGAATCGCCAAAAAGGGGTGACGATATACTTCCGAGGGCTTGGGGGCTCAACAGAGGGGTGACGACGGGGCTGACGCAGGTCAAAAAAACTTGCCAAAAAGTGTTTTAGCGTACTAAAACAATAAAACAAGGATGAGGTATGAAAGACGCTTTCAACGGACGCGACCGGCAGGTCAAAAAATTGTTACAAATTCTGGTCGATATTGATGATTTGGGCACTTGCCGTAACTTTTTATACGATCTGTGCACGCCAGCTGAATTGAAATCAATGGCTGATCGTTGGGAAGTGGTGCAGAAGATATCGAACGGAGAGAATTATCGCGATATCGCCAAGTCAACAGGCTGTTCAACGGCGACTATTACTCGGGTAGGCCGATCCTTAAAGTATGGCCGTGGTGGTTACCAGTGGGCTCTTGATCGGGAGAGCCAATGATTTTCCGTCTGTGGATTTATGTTAGTCTTTTCTGTCTGTGTGGGGCATGGGGAGCGCCACCTCTGCGCTGCGCTGATGTCTATCAAGTTCAACCAACGCAAGTTTTTCTTGAGGCCAAGGAGGTCGCACAGCCAACGAGACGAGTCGAAGACCCTGGACGATTGCTGCGGCAGAATTTTGTCATTGATTACCGAGGTTCTACGACATTTGAAGTCCTGCGAGTTTTCAATCGAATACAAAACGAGTATCCGCGAGAGTGGATTCAGCGTAACAAAGACTACACTGAATTCGCCATCCCCGAGGGACGCTGGCAATGGCAGGATTTATTTAAGAAAAGTTTCGAATCTGTGGTTGAGCAATTATCGGCGTCGGAAGTTCAGAGAGTCGATATTTTTGCCAACGGCTATCGGGAAATTCGAAGAGAAGGGGAGCTTTTGCTTGATTATGAAGTCCGGCGCAGTGATCTGGGGCAAAAGATTTACATCTTGCGCATCGACCCTCGGATCATCGATTTGGTCGACTTCCACTTAGAACCAGCGATAGCCAATATTTATCTCGAATCCGGCCTGTTCAAGACCATTGTTTATTAAGAGTGTCGCTTTATCGAAATTTGCGATGCTATGCAAAGGGGGCGGATACCCCCTTTTGCTGAAGTGATTATCAATTTGATTTGGTGACAGGCACAGGGCGCAGATTAACTTGAAAAAGTGGGCCATTCAACATCATGCCGGCAACTCCACCAACATAAGATAGATCGACAGGCTCGCCGATTAAATTGATATCGACCATAAACAAATAACCGTTGCGTTTTTCAACTTCGATTGGATACGCCTGCCATTGTTTGATCGTCGATGATTCGTCAAATTTGGCGACAACGAGTAGATACTCAGTCTCTTCACCTTTATTTAAAATCACCACGGGTTTTGTGGCCATTCCGCGATCATTGATGCGGCCTACGCAAACGCTCTCGGGGTAGCCAGCATTGGCCATTCCTTCTAAGGGATTGGCACCACATTCGGTCGTTACGATAGCGCCTTCCGGTTTGACCTCAGCGTGAGTCGCGACAGAGAAAATAAGTAGGGCAGTTAAAAGAATTGATTTCATAAGGGTCTCCTTTGTTGAGTTTTCAATACGATCCATAGCATGACAGGGTTATCGAATCTTATTGCCTGTATCGCAGGGAAAAACTTTCAAAAAGTTTTCCTATAATCAAAACCTCACCTTGGATCTGTCGTACGTAGAGGTATTTCGTACAGATGTTTTTCACAAATCTGTTAACGGCAAAAGCTTTACAGTGACTCGAGTAGGGTGCGTAGTGGGTAGGGGGCGTGCTCTCCCATGTAGTAGCTCGCATCTTTTAGTTCTCCAGGTTGCGGTCGCCAACCTCGTTGAAAGTCTGCAGTGAAACCCCGGTGATCTTGGTAATCTTTAAGATAGTCTTTACCTGGGATTAGCCGTAGCATAATACCTCGGTCATTAAAAACTGTGGCATCAAACATCTTTTTAAAATAAGACATGGTTTCAGATGGGCGATCGATCGTATCGAGGTCATAGATACGCCCCCGGTAGCGAAGAACAGCATGGAAATCCCAGTATTCAACGTAGTGAACATTGCTGTGAGGATAAATCACAAAATCACCCCAAGGGTTTTCTTTTGTCGGTATGATATAAAGGACTTCGGCTTCTCGGAGATTGAACCCCTGCTGTTTCATAAGATTTAAAAGCCGTTGGACATTAGAATCGCAAAAACCTTCTTCGTAACGACCTTCCCACTTCATGTTGGCCATCAGTTGAACGATGCCACTGGCCACAGGAGTTGGCTCATACATGTCTTGGCATTGGAATCCCGCCCAGGCCGAAAACCCGAGAGTCGCACTCAATAACCATGTCGTCACAAATTTCAACATGGCTCTTTTTATCAAATCTATTGGTCGAAGGTTAGTGGCCTTGTAACTATAACAGAGTGGGTCGGTTCATCGACAGAGCCTAGTTGTTTAAGGCTCCAGCATTGATCCAGTCTCTGATTTGAGTTTTTTCAGCGGCACTCAGAGGCGCCTGACCTCTCGGCATAGTATCATCAATAACGCGAAGATACAGATCACTGCTGTCGGCGTCACCAGCCACGACCTCAGAGACAACAAGATTGTAGTTGTCCATACCGTAATTGCCACTGGGATTGCCTCCAGAGTGGCAGGTCAAACATCTGGGGCCGAAGATGGTTTGATTCAACTCGGTAAAAGTGGGCGGTGCCGGAGCGGCTTCAACTGTTACCAGCACCTGATCGGTACCCATGCCTCCATCGTCATCAGTGACAGTCAATTCAAATTGATACTGACCCTCCACCAGGTCCGCCGCAGTCAGATTTGCTGAGTCGGCACCGGTTAGCGTGGCAGCGCTAGGGCCCATGAGCTGTGTCCATGCGTAGGTCATGATGGTCCCATCGGCATCGGTGGCACTGCCATTGATTGTTATCATATCGGTGGGAAGAGTCACTGTTTGGTCGGCTCCGGCGTTGGCTACGGGTAAAACGTTATCTGGTGGACTGACGACAACTTTGACTGTGTCAGTTGTTGTATCTCCCGAGTCGTCAGTGACCAGCAATTGGAAATCATAAGTACCTACTTGGCTCAAGCCACTGACCATAGTGCTTAAATTATTGGGGGATTGAATTGTTGCGGTCACCGGACCATTCACTTGTGACCAAACTGTGGCGGTGACCGTGCCATCGCTATCCGAGGCGGTACCGGTGAGGGTTGCTGCACTGGCAGGTGCTGTTATGGATTGGTCAGCACCGGCGTTGGCCATAGGTGCCACATTCGGACGCGGGTTGATTGTAAGCACGACCGTGTCCGATGCGAGGGCACCGAGGTTATCAGTGGCCTCAAATGAAAATGTATAAGTTCCAGCCACCAAATTTGAAACTGTCAAAGCTGGGGTTTGGGCTCCCGAGAGGCTGGCCAGGTTCGGTCCGGAGATTTGACTCCAGTAAAGACTTTGGATGGTTCCATCGGCATCACTACTGGTGCTGGTAAAAGTAACACTGGTCACAGGTAATGTTTGAGTGACATCTTCGCCGGCATTGACGATGGGAACCTCGTTGGCGGCTGAACCACCCTGATCCTGGGCACCATTATCAATCCACTCGGCGATCTTTGCGACATCAGTGGTTGATAAGGGTTGGTTGGGTGGCATCTGTCCTGAAGACACTTCCAAAAATAGACTACTGGCTTGGGAGTTTCCTGGAACCACCGTCCCTGAGGCTATAATCGCATCATAGGAAGAAAGGTCGATGCCCGCACTGGCCAACGGACCACTGTGGCACTCCGTGCATCGCGCCGAGATCACACTTTGAAAAACTCCATCAAAACTCTGGGCCGAAAGAGTGCTGTTGCTCATTCCAGCAGATTCAAGGGCGGGGCCGCAGTTTTGAAAACCAATGACAAGAAAAGGAAAAACCAAGAGTAGAAAAACTTTGTTGTGTTGCATGATTTTTTTCCATCGGCTCTCCCAGGGGTTCTATAGAAAGTTGTGCCTTAATTTGGAACACTTCCCAGACAATATTTGCTGAGATCTTATTTAGAGGCTTCTGAAAAACTGAGAAACAAAGGTTGAACAAAAAATTTCCACATTCTCTCGGATTATAAAACAGTCATTCCTAAAGAGTTGTAAATATCTTCACATATAGCCTGTGGCTATGGGGGTATGAGATTAATGGATTTGCTGATTGAAAGACTTCTGACTACTTCTTATTTGAACGAATCAAACCAAGGGGAGATCAATGAAAATATTTTTGCTAATAACAATATTTGTAATAACGGCGGGGGCCCAGGCTTCATTACCAGACAGCTATGCCGTTGTTGCCAATCGTGGGGCATCCAGTCTGTCGCTGATTGATTCTGCTAATTTACGAGTGGTGAAAACAATTGATGACAAGACGGTGGGCTTTGAATTTGAACCGATGTATGCCTCGCATATCCAGTCGGCTGCAGTTTTCGTTGTTGGCGACCGTAAGGGTAGTAAACTTCTTATTTTTGATGACGCGACAGGTGAGCTTTTAATGATTCAGCCGCTGTCCCAAGGTGTTTTTCATCAGTGGGCACAGCCCAATGATAACGAGGTTGTGATTGCTACCGACGGTGACGCTGGTGCTGACTTGATTCGAGTCGATCGAAACGAAGATGGTACAATAGCTCTCACCAAACGACATTTTTCCATACCTGATGATCATGCGGGATCGGTGCCTCATGACGTGGTTATTGATTCCAACCACTTTTACCTGACAGCCCATGCGACGGATGCTGCCGGTAAAGAATTTGATAAAGTTTTTAAAGTTAATCGGAGCAGTTTGGATATCGAAAGTGTTATTGAGTTTTCTGCCGATGTGCATGTGGGACTGCCTCAGGACTCTCCTTATTTGATTGTCGCCGAGCAAGAAGGTGCTATCAATTTTCTGACCCGAAATAACATGCAAATTGTGAAACAAGTGGCCAATGTGCCAGGAGCCCACGGTTTGTATTGGACAAGTGATGCCCGTGTTATCTACAGTGCGAACATCGCTAGCTCAGGTGAGGATTCTCTTTATGTTATTAACAATCAACAGTTGGGTCCAGCGAACCTGGTCAACACTTTAAACTCGGCTTCCGACAAACCTCATAATTTGGTTGCTGACTTTGAGAGTCAGTTCGTTTTTCTTACCCATTCGGGTATGAACAATATTGTCAGTGTCTATGATATTTCAAATGGTACACAGTTTCTTAAAACCATTGTCACCGGAGCCAATCCCTTTGGTATTGGTCTTGTTAAGCGATAAGCTGACTCAATGGCCAGTGGCTATTTGAAAATCTGCTCGAAGAGAAATTTTTTACGCAAAGCCCTCTTAACATTTGAGGGCTTTTTTAGTTCTTAGATACCTATATTGATAGTGAAAAAACCGTAAATTTTATAAACAGTTTGTGATTCTGAATTAAATAAATTCTGTCTTGATGACATTTTGACGCAATAGAAAGAAGCCGCCCCTTCCAGTATGTCTCAATTTAAGACTCGACTTGAGAACAAGTGTTCTATGGCCGAGACTAATAGTAGGGGACAAACAGATTGGATTTCAAATTTATGGGCATGGGTCAGGTTCTAACAAAGATCGTTTTTTTTGTAATATTGGTTTTGTTTTTTCAAAACTGCTCGCCTTATATGAGTAATACTGGTTCTCAATTGTCTTCTGAACTGGGGAGTACTTTATCTTATTTAAAATGCTCTCCAGAAAACCCACGTGTGCCCGATGCGAAACCTCTCTCTCGATTAAATCAAGAGGAACTACGGTATACTTTGGGTGATCTCTTCGAAATCTGGCTGACCAGTGCAGAGAGCAGTCGTCTTTTAAACGGTATCGATGACATATTGGCGAACATTCCCCAAGAGTCTCCAGTGGAAGGACTCGCTATCACTGATCAGTCCGTATCGCCGGTGCATGTCGAACAGTATTTTGCAATGGCCGATCAGCTGGCATTGGCACTGACTTCTGATAATAATTTATTTGCCAAAATCAATAGCTGTACGCCGATCAATAGCCAAAACTGTGTGCAGCAGTTTGTTGAGTCTTTCGGAGAAAAGGTGTATCGACGACCTTTAACAAACGAGGACAAGACTTGGTATCTTGATGTTTATAATGACAGCAGTGCTGGCAACGCTTACCGTAATCTCGTCGCCTCGTTTCTAATGTCTCCATTTTTTATCTATCACTCTGAGTTTGGTAAAGAATTCGTGCCTTCTCAAACGGGAATGCAGTCGGTGAACCTTGGACCTTATGAGAGAGCATCGCGGCTGTCTTATTTTCTTCTTCGTAGTATGCCTGATGCGCAATTGTTTGCTGCGGCTAAAAACGGTTCCATTATGACAGAAACAGGGCTCCAGACCCAGCTTGATCGACTTTTGCAATCTGAGACTGTTAAAAGGCGTTGGGCCCGCTCCTTTGCCGATCAGTGGTTGAACTTGCAAGAGACTCCGGAGTTCGACACAAATATTAGTGCTGTGCAATCGATGTTAGATAATTTGTCGATTGTTGAAACGTCTGAAAATCGTCGAGACCACATGATTGACGAGGTGGTTGACTATTTTTACTACATGCTCTGGGTTCAACAAGCTGATTTCAAAGAATTTATGCTTAGTGATCTTGTCTTTCCTCGAACTGACGACTTGGCTGAAATCTACGGGTCTGAAGTTTGGAACGGCAGCTATAGTGAAAATGATTTGGTGCGGGCTCCAGCCAATCAACGGGCTGGCGTTTTGACTCGGGCTCAAGTGCTTTTTACTGGGACTCATTCCACACGTCCTATCATGCGTGGAGTAGGGATTTATAGAAATATTCTTTGTAATGAACTGGGTTTGCCCGCCGATAACACACCTCCTGAAGGTGTTGTTCTGGAGGACCACTTTACCGGCCGCGAGACTGTTCAGGCGATGACGGAGCAAAAGGGATCTTCGTGTGTGGGGTGCCATAAAACAATCATCAATCCTTTAGCCTTTCCATTTGAAAAGTATGATTCTTTTGGAACTTACCGAGAGCAAGAGCACATTTACTATCCTCAAAATAGCGCTGAACAGGGTAATATTTTAACCATTAAGCCCGTCGATTCAGAAGTGAGCCTTAATATGAGTGAAAGTCTCCAAGGTTCCATTGACGATGGAGTGGCGCTTGTCCACAAATTGGCGGCCAGTAACAAGGCTAACCTCTGTTTTGATCAGAAAGTCCTTAGCTTTGCTATGAAATCTAATATTCATCTGCAAGAAAACTACGACTGTGCCATACAGGAGGTTCATTCTGATCGATTTTTTCGTGGCGGACGCCTGATCGAAACTTTGCGTTCGACTGTCTTACAACCTGAATTCATGAAAAGGACTTTCAAATGAAGTATGATCCAATCTCTCGACGTCATTTTTTGCAAGGTTTAGGAGGCAGCTTACTGAGTCTTCCGGTTCTTCCATCGTTGATACCAAAGGCGCACGCCCAGCTTGTTCCCAATCCCAAGTTTTTAGTCATGATTGGCTCTTCCCATGGGGGAACAGGTTATAATTCCGACTGGTATCCGCGCCCTGTTCTCGACAATATCGGATCGAATTTACTAACAGTTAGAAATTTGTTCGGGTCACAACCGAGCGATGAAGTTATACATCAGTACCGTGAAGGACTTTTGAATCAACTCCTAACAGCCGACCCGGGGCATGCCGGCGGGAATGTTGACAACGGGGCGGACCGCGTTTCTTTTATACTTGGGCAATTTCTCAATCCCGTGATTTCGAAAATGAACTTTTTAAGAGGTATTGATCTGGGAACCTTTTACTCCGGACATCATAGAGCGTTTTGGAGCGGCAACGTCCAGGCAGCGGTTAACAACTCCTCGGCACGTGACAGTATGGAAAACTGGCCCAGCCTCGATCAGTTTCTAATTTTTTCGAAGAAGTTCTATGGTATTAACGAGCCTATTTCAACTCCGGCTATTCTTTACGGTGGACGTACCTATTTACCCGATGGAAGTACCACATCGAGTACAGGTAATAACATGAGCTCCATTTATGATGCCATCTATAAAAAATATGAAAATGACACCTCTCCAGCTGTGGTCGCTGAAAGAAATCGAAAAAACTTACTGCTTGATAAAGTTTTAGGCGACTATCAAAGAATCACACGTGGGGCTTACGGGCCAGCGAGGCAGATCTCCTCTGAGGATAAAGTAAAAGTAGAACAGCACGCCTCTTTTTTGCATGATTTACAGAAGAAGTTCCAGTCAATTATAAACTCTTGCAGTGACGTCAGTAAACCCAATAATGCAAATGACTTGTGGTTCACCCGCAACAGACTTCCTAATGGGTTTAATGACTTACCCATGGTTTATGATGTTGCTACTGATTTGATGGTAGCGGCTTTTCAGTGTGGAGCTTCGAGGATTGGGATGATTGATGGGGGAGTGAAGAGTGATGTTGGTGACTATCATCAGTCGATTGCCCATCAAGCCGACAACAGTGCAAATGCTCGGCTTGTCCACAATCAGAATTTTCGATGGCAGGCCGAACACATTGTTGGCACTTTAGTTAATAAAATGGACTCTTTTCAAGTTGGTTCGACGAATCAAACGATTCTTGATAAAAGTCTTGTGTTGTGGACCCATGAGTGTGGGTTTACCACTCACCACCATCATAGCCTTGGGTGTGTTAGCTTTGGTTCTTTGGATGGATTTTTTCAAACGGGCAAGTACCTCGACTACCGGAATCACGCCAATTTAGGGCTGTTAAGGAACAGCCCAACAAGCCCGGCCCGACCCGGAGTTCCTATTCAGCGGTTGTGGGCCAATATCGTTCGTGGAATGGGGTTTAGCCCCAGTGAGTTCGAGAGGAATGGCCGGCCTGGTTATGGAGACAGCACCATCAACAGTTATCCGTCGGGGAACAGTCGATATCACATGAATCACAAAGCTTATCCAGCGTCGATGATGAACTCACTGAGTGATTTGCTGCCTGGCCTGACATCATAAAACGAGATCGGTCCCAAACTGGGGATGCTGCTCTCAATCGAGAGAGTCGCTTTATTACCGAGAGTTCTTAAATACGTTGTCTGATAATAAACAAAGTAGCCTGTGTTGATTTCTTGCCAAGGTAATCAATTACCTTTGATCAATTGAAGACGTCCAGCCGCCTCCGAGAGCTTGGTAGAGGGTGACGTATGATATTAGCTGTTTTTGCTTTAACTCGATGAGTTCAATCTGAGACTCCAGCGCATCTCGTCGAGTCATCAAAACTTCCACATAGTCCGCTCTTGCTGCTTTAAAAAGTGTATTTGATATTTCGTTTGATTCAGTTAACAGATCAACCTGTTGTACTTTTAATTGTAAAGTTTTGTGAATATTCTCAATAGAAGTGAGCTGATTGGCGACTTCCGTGTAAGCTTTTAAGATAGCCTGTTCATAATCAAAAACCGCCTGAATCTGTCTGGAGTTGGCAGTGAAGTAATCAGCGCGAATAGCGTTTCGATTGAGGAGGGGAGCGGTCAGGTTTCCTGCAAAATTGTAGAAAATAGATTTTGGGGTGATAAGGTGTTCACTCCGAAAAGATTCGTATCCGGTGCTTGCTTCAATACTCAGAGCTGGATAGAAGCGGGCTCGAGTCGACTTTACATTGAGCTTAGCTGCTTCCAGTTCGTGCTCGGCCCTTTTAACATCGGGGCGGTTGCCCAATAAATCTGTTGGCACTCCCGAAGATAGATTACGGGGGGTGATCTCAATAAATTTCGATGCATCACGAGGAATCGGTTGCGGGAAGCGTCCTACTAGAAAATTAATTCTATTCTCTGTTTGAATAATTTTTTGAATTAACTCAAATTTCCGACTTCTATTTTTTAATACTTCGGCCTCAAATCTTTTCACAGCAAGCGAGGTTAAACGAGCCGCATCTTTTTGAAGCCGAACCAGCTCCACGGCTTCAGTTTGAATAGCAATATTGGACTCAAGTATTTCAAGTTGTTTGTCCAAAGCCAATAGCTCATAATAGGTGCTTGCGACTTCAGCGACAAGTTTTGTTTGTAAAAAGTGCTTTCCATCAATAGTCGCTAGGTATTCGAAGACGGCTGATTTTGAGGCATTCCTTAGGCGACTCCAAATATCAAGCTCCCAAGACAATTGCAGGCCTACCGAGTAATTCTGCAGGCTTTCTGGTACAAATTTGCCAGGTTCATATTCGGTGGTTGAGTCGGTCGCGCCGCGATGGGTGTACTCACCGACTTTTTCAACTCCGGCTTCGGCTCCGAGACCAAGTTTGGGTTGGTATTCTCCCTCTCTCGCTATAATTTCATTTTGCGCGATAAAAACCTGTTGTGTAAAAATGTTAAGTTCCTGATTTTTTTTCAAAGCCATTTCAATCAGTTCGATGAGTGTTTGATCTTTAAAAAAGTGTTCCCAACTTATGTTGTTTGGAACTGTTGGAGCTTTTTCTGTGTTCGGAACATCTGCGGCCTCTTTTGGAAGGCTGGGAAATTGCCTGGGGAGTTCTCGGTTGGCTGGACGGGGATCTTGAGTGTTCATCAAAGCGGGTACGCATCCTGAGTTTGACAAAATAACAAAGATTAATGAACAGAGATGCAAGAAGTAATATTTATTCATGATTCAATTCTCCTTCGGTCAAGGGGCCTTGATGTTCCTCCTGGATCAGTGACTTTCCTTTCACCATTGACGAAAAGATATAGTAGAGGCCAGGTACGATAACGACACCGAAAATGGTTCCGATCAGCATGCCACCCAAGGCGGAGGTTCCAATCGTTCGATTGCCGAGGGCTCCGGGACCAGTGGCAATTGCAAGGGGGATTAATCCTGCTATAAACGCGAAAGATGTCATTAGAATTGGGCGAAAACGAACTTTTGCTCCCTCGATAGCTGCTTCAAGGGTTTCCATTCCCTGTTCTTCTTTTTGACGCGCAAACTCAACAATAAGCACCGCATTTTTTCCTAAAAGACCGACCAACATAATAAGTCCAACTTGGGCGTAAATATCGTTGGCAAGGCCCACCATTTTAATAAGCAAAAACGAACCAAAGATTCCTGGTGGTAAAGAAAGCATGACGGCCAACGGGATAACAAAACTTTCATACTGGGCACAGAGAACAAGATAGACGAAAAGAAGTACCACTAAGAAAATGAAGAAAGCCTCATTGCCTCGGCCCTCCTCATCAAACGATAGCCCTTCCCATGCCACGCTATAGCCCCGAGGCAATGTCTTCTTTGCCACTTCTTTTACGGCATTGATGGCGTCGCCACTAGAGTATCCTGGTGCGGGATTGCCGCGGATAGCAGAGGAGTTGTACATATTGTAGCGAGTGATTTCATTCGGGCCTTGAGTTTTCCTCATCGTCATAAAGGACGAGTAGGGAACCATTTCTCCCGCTTCATTCTTTGTGTAGAGACTCATGATATCTGACGGGAGTTTGCGAAACTCGGGTGCCGATTGAGTGTAAACCTTGAAAAACTGCCCAAATCGAATAAAGCCCTGTTCATAGGTGCTACCAATAAGAATGTTGAGATTTTCCATAGCTTTTCCGATTGAAACGCCCTTTTGCATGGCCAGTTCATTATCGAACTCAAGTTCATACTGTGGGTAATTGGCGGCGTAGAATGTAAAAAGCCCAGTCAGCTCGGGCCGTTGCCCGAGCTCTTTGAGAAACTGTTTGTTCAACAAATCAAATTTTTGATAGTCAGTTTCGGTTGTTTTATCGAGCAGGCGAAAGGCAAGACCACCCGCTGCTCCATACCCGGGGACGGCAGGTGGCTCAAAGTATTCGACCACGGCACCAAGGCTGTGGGTTTTTTCTTCGAGTTCCTCAATGATCTCGTGAACAGACTGGTGACGTTCTGACCAGTGTTTTAAATTTATTAGACATGTACCGGCATTCGAGCCGCGACCTTCGGTTAAGATTTCATATCCGGCCAAGGATGAAACTGAATCGATCCCTTCAATCTCTTCAGCGATTTCTTGCAATTTTCTTGAGATATCGTTGGTACGCTCCAAGGTTGAGCCGGGAGGCGTTTGAATAATGGCATAGATCATGGCTTGGTCTTCGTTGGGGATAAACCCAGAAGGAACAATTTTTGTTAGAAACAAAAGTCCAATGGTAAAAAAGACAAAGAAGCCTAATGTGACTAATTTCTTGTTGGTGATCTTGCGAATAAATTGAACATATTTTTCTGTACCGAATTCAAAATAATGATTAAAGCGATTGAGTGAGCGAGTCAGAAGATTGTTACTTTTGGCTTCTTTGCTGTCATGTTTTTTTAAAATCATGGCACACAGAACCGGTGTTAAAGTTAAAGCAACAATTCCTGAAAGCACAATGGCAGAGGCCATTGTAATTGAAAACTGACGATAAAAAATTCCCACCGGACCCGTCATAAAAGCGACAGGCACAAACACAGCTGTCATCAATAGTGTGATCGCAATAATAGCACCACTGATTTCCTGAAGGACCTTTTTAACAGCGGCATAGGGGCCGATATGTTCCTCACTCATTTTCGCATGCACAGCTTCGACGACCACGATCGCATCATCAACCACGATACCGATAGCTAAAACAAGAGCAAAAAGTGTGATAAGATTGATTGTCAAACCGAAGCTTTGCATAAAGACAAAGGCTCCCACCAACGAGACTGGAACCGCCAAAGTTGGAATTAGAGTTGAGCGCCAATCGCCGAGGAAAATGAATACGACCAACGCCACCAGAATAAAGGCCTCAAACAGAGTGTGTTGTACTTTTTCAATTGAAGCATCTAAAAAATTAGAAACATCGTAGCTGATCTTGTATTTCATTCCGGAAGGAAAGGTTGTGGTCTTAAGCTCTTCAAGCTTCTCCTTCACCTCTTCAATGACCTCAGAAGCATTTGAACCATAAGTTTGCTTCAATACAATTGCGGCAGAAGGATGACCATCGACATTGGAGTAAATATCGAAAAACTCACTTCCCAGTTCAACTTTTGCAACATCTTTTAGGTAGAGGGTCTCACCCTCATGGTTGGCTTTTAAAATAATGTTTTCGTATTGCTCTGGCTTATTGTACCGTCCTTGATAAGTCAGTACATACTCCAGTGATTGAGACTGTTTGCCCGAGCTCCTTCCAATTCGACCTGGCCGACCAATCACACTTTGTTCATCAACGGCCTTAAGGACATCTTCCGATGCAATATTATAGGCTCGCATTCGGTCCGGATTCAGCCAGATTCGCATGGCGTATTGACGGGCTCCTAAAATCGAAGCCTGGCCAATACCTTTGATTCTTCGAATTTCGGGTAAAAGATGAATGTTGGCAAAGTTGTAAAGGAATTTTTCGTCAGAGGCCTCATCTTCACTGAAAAGATTTACATACATCAACATGCTTGGCTGAACTTTCTGTACGATGACCCCTTCCAATTGAACTAGGGGAGGCAGACGGTTGAGAACTTGATCGACTCGATTTTTGACCTGAACAACGGCCCGGTTGGGATCAGTTTCTAAATCAAAAACAACTTGAATCGTCGCTTCTCCTGCACTTGTCGAATCGGACACCATATACCGCATTCCCTGAACACCATTAATCGATCGCTCAAGGGGGATGATGGTCGAACGGACCAGAACATCGGCACTGGCACCGGGAAAGAAAATGAATACGATAACCCGAGGCGGGGCGATTTGCGGAAATTGCGAGACCGGAAGGCTTCGGTTGGCAAGAAACCCCAAGAAGACAATGATCAACGAGACGACAATAGCTAAGACCGGTCGGTGTATGAATTTTTGAAACACTTTTATATCTCCAATTTATTGGACAAAATTAATTTACTCAGCGGGAACATCAAGATGAGAGATAACATCTGAGGGTTCCTTAAAGTCTGGTTCGATTTCCATTCCCGGCTCGACTTTCCCAATTCCGTCTACAAGAATCCTATCGGTTGGTGTTAATCCGGATTCGATAATGTAGAGATGAGGAATCTCTTCACGAATAATAATTTGTTTAGCCTGCAGATGATTTTTTTCATCAACAATATAAACAAATTTTTTATCAAGAATTTCAAATGTTGCTTTTTGGGGAATTATTAGGGCGTCTTCAATTGGCACTGTTACTAATATGT
Source organism: Bdellovibrionales bacterium (assembly GCA_964230555.1). Lineage (GTDB taxonomy): Bacteria > Bdellovibrionota > Bdellovibrionia > Bdellovibrionales > JAGQZY01 > JAGQZY01. The sequence goes on along the minus strand of CAXRIX010000020.1, from coordinate 5,405 downwards.
TGCCAGTCTCTCCATGGCGCAATAGTCCGTTAGGATTCGGAAAAGTGGCTCGAAAAGCGATATTTCCGGTTTCGTTATTGAAGTCAGCTTCGATTGTATCTATTTTTCCAGATTGGTCAAAAATCTGACCATTGGCGAGGCGCAGTTGCACTTCCTCAAGCTGTCCCTGTTTTCGTCTGGCTTGATAAGTGAGATAGTCTGACTCGGAGACATTAAAGTAGACCCACATCTTAGAGTTATCAGAGAGTGTTGAAAGAAGCTCTCCCTCTTCGATTAAGCTACCCAATCGAACGCGGAATTTATCCATAAGTCCATCAAACGGTGCTTTGATAACTGTGAAATCGAGATGAATTTTTGCTAACTCCTCTTCGGCTTCAGCTTTATCGAGTTTTGCTTTCGATAGTGCCAACTCATTGGGAGACACGATATTTTTATTGGCAAGCTGTTTAGTGTTTTTATATTCGATTCTAGCTAAGTCAGCTTCGGCTTTTGCTTTCTTGTACTCGGCTTTGTTTACAATAGGCATAATCTCAAACATTTTTTCGTCTTTTTTAACGAACTGACCTTCGTCGACAAATATATTCTGCAAGTAACCTTTTTCAAAAGCCCGAAGCTCGATGTGTTGTATGGCTTTGACTTGAGCGACATACTCACGAACGATATCCTTGCTCGTTTTCCAGGGGTTAGTGACTTGTAGATGGGGGCCTTTGTGTCCGGCGTGCTCAGTCTCACAGCCGACTGTAAAAGAAATACAAAGACATAAAAAAACAGCAGCAACTGAATTGCGATTGTAAAAAAACATTCTCTTCTCTCAATCAAAATAGGATTAGAGGGCCGATAAACCACAATAAAACGGGCAGTTCGAACGGCCTAAATAATGGGCGTCGAAATAAACTATAGGAGAGTTGAGATCGCGGGAGGGCCTCGTAAATGAAATTCAGAGGCAAAAATGGTTGTTAAAAGAGGGTAGTCTTTTGAACCGGTACAAAAATTTAAATAATTGTCACCTTGAGATGTGAAAGCGTAGGTAATGCCTTTTTCGACAGAGTCTTCGTGGCGATTGTCCTCTTCCAAAGCTTCATAGATGTAGAGTTCATCAAAACCTAGGGTTTTCTGATGTGAAACTATATCGCAGTCTTTATAGGAACTTTCTGTAATCAGGTCTGAGGACTGAGCATTGAAGGTACAGAAGAATAAAACAACTAGAAAGAACAGTGGAACAGATCTCATAACGAATCCTCTACTACCCTAGACTTCTCCTAATCGCAACTCTTGTCAATGTGAAATTAAAAAGGCCTGCGAAAACAGCTTCATTTTAGTTCCATTGACCCAGAATAATCCATTTTTGATAGTCTGTTTTTTTCAATGGACGCCGAATTCTTAGGTCCGCGTTCGGTTAGGATTCGGCTTCGGGATTCAGGAGGTGGTCAGTTTTTTCTTTGATTTCATTAAAGATTTTCAAAAGGTTTTCATTTATAGGCTGTAGAATCTACTAAAACAGAAAAGACCGCCCTCGGATATCTATCTTGCGCTGTTTCGATGCTAGGTTAGTCTCTGGCCTTTGGGGGGTATCTGTGATTCGACTTTTCTTTCTTTTTGTCTTGGGTTTTTCTGTTTTGGGGGCGAAGCAGAAAGTTTACGATTTTCATTTCCACGTCGCCTATAAAACAGAGTCCGAAGCTTTGAACACGGCCCTCAATCAAGACAGCAATTTTTTTGAGCGCAAGGGCGCTCTTCTTCTTGATTTTGCCTACAATATGCCAGTGGTGCGAGCCAATGAGAGTGACGACCTGGAGGCTTTAGACCTGCACCAAGACCTCTCTCGTTTAATTGGTACTTCAGAGATTGCTAGCTTTGGTCTCTGTGGTGCCAGTCTTCGCGATCCAAATGTTGTCGAGCAGGTGAAGGAGTGCCTATTGCTTCCCAGTATGATTGGAGTCAAGCTGCACATGCATGTCAGTGGAACAGCACTGCAAAATTGCCGGAGGTGTATCGGAAATTTTGAAACCCGCAGAGAGAGTATATTGAACCAAGTTGCTCGTGAGGTTTCTAAAAAGGGCGGCCCCATTCTTATTCATTTTACTCATCTCTCCCATTTTGATCCGATGGTACAGTATGGAGCCTTTGGTACCGAAAGACCTGAAGAGAGAGCCGAAGCGGAGGCTTTACTTAGAGTTGCAGTGGCCCACCCTAATGTTCAATTTGTTATTGCCCACTCCGGGACCAACTCGATGGTGAATCCTGGAAGCTTTAAACTTTTTGGAGACTACTTTCGATCCCATCCTCAGAAGACTCCTAATATTTTTGTCGAGACATCCGTGGTGGTTGGACATGTGGATTCGAATCTTTGTTTTTTAAAAGATCTTTACGAAGTCATGAACGATACTCGTAGCGAAATTCACGCCATTGAGGATCCGGAGTTTTGTCAAGATTCTATAGGGGAGTACGCATCGTCTAAGGAGTCTGAGAAAATCGTGCGGGCGTGGCGGGACCTCGGTATGCGACAGATTCTTTTCGGTAGTGACGGACCCTCTGAGGCCTTAACACTTGAAAGTTTGCAGTTCATCAAAACCAATCCCTATCTTAGTGAGAGTGAGAAACAGCAAATTTTTGTCGAAAATGGAAAGCGATTATTTGATTCTTTCGCGCCCCCAAGATAACTGAATTTTTCAATCCCTATCCGTTCACAGAATTTAAATAGGCTTCTAAACAATTCTACAGGTTCAAGGCACTTTTTCTTTATCACATTTGACTGGGTAGGATAGAATTGAATAATGGTCTCGCCCAGCGCCGACCTACTTAAGATGTTGTCTTGAATAAAAAAAAAGCCCCGCGGGGCTTTTTCTGCAAAGTCAGTTCTACATTGTGACTAATCTTTAGTTTTTATAAAAGGCATCCACTTCTTTTTTTGCTTCATCTTTTGATTTGCCGTATCTTTCTTGAATTTTCCCGGCTAATACGTCTTTCTTACCATCGATCATATCCAAATCATCATCAGTAAGTTTACCCCACTGTTGCTTAACTTTTCCTTTGAACTGCTTCCATTGGCCTTCAGCTGTATCTTTATTCATTGGTTTATCCTCTCTTTAGTTTGTTGCTTCTCATACCCTCAAAGTACGAGAGTTTTTCTATCTCTACACTAGGTGAGAAACAAAAAAATTAGGTCTGGTGATTATTTAGATTAAGTGTAGTTTTGAACAAAATGAGAAGTCATGGAACAAAACTTTAGGAATTAAAAGGTTTTAGCTTTCAATTGTCATATCAATGGAACAAGACGTGATTTTATTGATTTTGAAATAGGAGGGACCTAACGATTGAGTGAATTCAGTATGTCCCTTTTTGAGATTTCCATTCCAAAACAAGTCAGACTATGGGTGAGTTGAATGTCTGCAGGGCAGACACTGGCCGACCATATCTTAATAGCTTATGAGGAAATGCTATTTATATGTCGATATCTGAGACGAAAAGTTTGAGAACAATAAAAGGGGTGCCATAATAAATGAAGCAGTAGGGGCGCGCTAGCGCTAACAGATTTGTACGTTTTTTTGGGGGACGGATGTTGGATCAATACCAATCCTTGTATGCGGTTTCAATCAATCGAAGTCTATTATCACTCTTTTTAGCTTTTCTAATAATTCACTCACCTCAGGCTTTTGCCCGTTTTACGGAAGGGGCCTACAGTCAAGAGGCTGATCGGCAGAGTTCGTCAAATAATAACGGACGAGGACTTTACGTCGACCTTAATGGCTCTGATTTTGGTCAATTTGGCCGCCGTGAGCAAAACCGAGGGCGAGAGACAAATATCCGAAGCTCCAGTCGAGCCGGGACATTTGGAAGTGAAGCGGTTTATATCGATAACACCTCGGTTCTTCGCGAGGCCAATCCCAGTTATTACGAATCCCGTGACGCACGTTTTGAAGAGAGACGACGCCAAACGGCTGAGAGAGTCGCCAGACGAAGGCAAGAACGCCGTGATGATCGCCGTGAGCGTCGACAGCGTGAGCGAAGAAGTAACGAATCAAGATTAGCACTTATTGGTGGTCTTTTGGCCGATGGTGCACGTTCCGTGGCCTCCAGTGCCGTCACTACCGCAAAGCGCTACGGCCATGTGGTCGCTGAAAGAGCGGCTCCCCATGTTAGTGCCTTCAAAACGGGGTACGAGGAAGCCGTCAATGCCACCCGTGCTCAGGGGTTGGATCTTACTGATCCTAAGGCGCAGCAAGAGTACGAAAGACATTTCTACAAAGGTGTTGCCAATTCTTACGAAGAACAGGGACGTGATCCAGCCAGTCAATTTCTTCCAGCAGGGCCGGTCCAAGCATTGGTTCGAGACCTCCACTATCAAAATACTGGTTTGGGGCAGGAGACCATAGCTGATGAAAACAAAATCTGGCTTGCTGCTGTTGATAGAGCCTATCGGCAGGGAAGAATAGATATATCCATGCCCGGACGAACCAGTGTATTAAGTCAAGAAGAGCTGGAAGCTCTCGATCCCACTGAACGGTTTGGATATGAGAACAGCTTGGTTTTCATAGGGAGCAACGCAGCGGTTGAAGAGATTGCATTGGCTTCTGGAGGATATGAATATCATGGAGTCTCGACGGCCATTCTACAGGATTATTTCCTTGGAGGGATGAGTCACATTGTCCCCCAGTATGATGTTCACGGCAATGTGTTGGAGGACGACTTTACCGATACTCTCCATCATGAGATGAAACATGCCGGTGATCGCGCCGTGACCAATCACATTTGGCAGGCGCATCCCGATGGGAATGTTCCCGAAGAGCTTCATTCTGTTTTAGCTTGGACTCAAACCGAAGGGCGAACCATTGAGCACCCCTATCATTTTTCTGAGGAGACCTTAGCAAAAATTCAGGAAATAGCCCCTGATGTTTTAACCAGTGCACAGAATGAGCGTGTAGCCGATGACTATCTGGTTCAGATTATGGAAGTTCGTGGACATCTGAGTGAGCCAGGCGCTGACAGTGGGGATTTTTATGCTCAGCGATTCGCTGATGCCAATAATATTTCATTAGAGGAAGGACGAGAAATTGTTCGCTTGCTGAAAGAGGACCCGTACCTGCAGGAAGGTGAAGAGCTTGTTAATTGGTACGTAGAAAACCGGACAAAAGAAGATTAAGGGGCGGGGCGAATGAGAAGTAAAAAATTTATTATAACTATGTATTTAGCATTCGGTGGAATCATACTCGGTCTCTACACGAATATGGGGTCGACTCTGGGACTTGAGAGTCAGTTGGAGGCATTTGAACCCAAAGAGAAAAAACGCACGGGATTAGAGTCAGAAGTTACTCTGGAAACCCTGCAAGGCGAGTCATTGAAGTTAACAAAGGCAATGGAGGAAACAGTCAAGAGTGAAACCGGTCGTAAGCTTTTAAAGGCTCAGA
>CAXRIX010000019.1:0-15050 GCA_964230555.1 Bdellovibrionales bacterium | reverse complement strand
GGGGAATGTCTTTGGTTTCATTCAGCGCATAGGAGGCCACCAGAAGACTTCCTTGTTCTTTGACCTTAGGGACCTGCCTCCCAAAACTGAGGCCGGCCTGGTTTCCTAAAGTATCCATATAAAGGGGTTTCAGGTCGTCATAAAGGTCGACGCCGTGAAATCGACCGATACCGATGTCTTTATCAAGAAGCAGGGCCTTTGTGGTTGTCCCGGGGCCACAGCCGTAGTCAATCACTTCAGAAATATTGTCAAAAAATCCCCAGCGCTTGGCCTCATCTATCACTTTTAGAGTTCGGATAAAGTTTAACGGAAAGAAATAAGCTAAGTACGCCGCATAGGTGTTGCGATCGGCCCAAGGGGTCGTCGAAGCCACCTCCTGATAGTCATTGGAAACATTCAGAATGCTTTTGGCAAGAGTCTGGCTCTGATTGAGCTGAAATCCCAAAGCTTTTAATTTTTGTTCAATCCAAGGGGCCAAAGAGGCGGGGAGTTGGTACTTTTCCATCGTGGATATCAGTATAGGTAAAAGAAGCGCCCCGTCAACAGTTCTAAAGCTTAAGAATGGTCGTATAATCGCCGGAAACGGCTCACAAAGGAGAACAATAATGGCTCTGAAGACTGCAACGGTAGGAAAGAAAGTCCCAGCATTCAAACTTCCAGCGACCAGCGACACCCAAGTTCAAATCACCAAGCTGAAGGGCAAAAAAGTGATTATTTATTTTTACCCAAAAGACAGTACACCCGGTTGTACGAAAGAGGGTGAGGGGTTCCGTGATAATTATAAAAAGTTTAAAAGACAAGGGGCTGAGATTTTTGGTGTTTCACGTGACTCGTTGAAATCTCACGAAAAGTTTAAAGACAAATACGACTTTCCTTTTGAGTTGATCAGTGACGAAGATGAAACTCTTTGCCAAATCTTTGATGTGATAAAAGAAAAGAATATGTACGGAAAAAAAATGATGGGAATTGTGCGCAGTACCTTTGTGATCGATGAGAACGGTAAGTTGGTCAAGGAGTGGCGAAAAGTTAAGGTTCCCGGTCATGTCGAGGAAGTTTTAGAATTTGTAAAAGGTATGGAATGAAATTGATCGACATTAGCCCCTTGATTTCGGAGAAGATAGGTGTGTGGCCCGGCGACACGCCCTTCAGTCGAGAGATATTGATGGACCCTGATCAGGGTGATCATTTGGGGCTTTCGAAGATGACCACCACTTTGCATTTGGGAGCCCACACCGATGCCCCCAATCACTATGCGGCGCAAAGTGAAGGAATTGCTGAGCGTTCTTTGCATTATTACTGGGGTCCCTGCCAGGTGATTTCAGTGCAGACACCAAAAGGGCAACGCATTCAATGGAGTGATCTGAAGACGCAAAACATAGCCGCGCCGAGAGTTTTGTTTAAAACATCAAGCTTTCCGGATCCTGAAAAATGGAATAATGATTTTTCTGCCCTCTCTGAGGAACTGGTTGATGTCTTGGCCGAAAAACAAGTTCTGTTGATTGGGATCGATACTCCATCAGTGGACCTGTTTGATTGTAAAGAGTTGAAGGCCCACAAAAAAATCCATCAACACAATATGGCCATTCTGGAAGGGGTGATTTTGAAAGAGGCTCCCGATGGTCTTTATCATCTAAGTGCCTTGCCTCTGCGTCTACAGTCCGCTGACGCCTCACCTGTGCGAGCCATCCTGGTGCCCCAATCTGAGATGAATCTTTAAAAAAACTCTAGAACTGACTTCCGGTAGTCAGAAATATAAGTCATTACAGGTATTTAAAAATTTAATTTGATCCGCAACTTTTTGTCGTTGGCAGCGTTTTCCTTTTGTAACACGAACACTTTTTACAAGGAGAAAACAATGAAGCAATGGATGGTCTTAATAATGTTAGGTTTCCTGGTTGTTAACTGCGGAATGCGTGACAACGTGGATACATCGGCCGATGAATCGCTGACAACCTCGGTAGAGGATGCGGTGACGACCATGAGTGCGATTCTCGATGATCAAGAAGGAGAGGCGTATTCGGTGAATAGTCAGAAAACATACCCAGAAATGATCGATGAAATTTTATTTCCGAAGGCTTACGCGGCCGGTTGTATTCGGCCCGTACTTAAAGTTTGTAATAGTGGTAAAAAATCCTCTACATTTAGTGATTGCACCGGCTATCGTGGAAAGGTAGTGGCCAGCGGGCAGATCGATCTTGATTACAGCGAAAACGACTGTTCAATGGCGGCTGTTGGTAGCCAAGTGGCTCGAACCTATGAGTATGAGCTAGTGGGCCCTCGTAATGGCCAATTGCTGGTATCGAGTGCGGATCATGTTGACTATTCTGGTGAGAGTCTTGGTGGTGGTGCCCTGCTTTCGCGCACCAGCTCCGGTTTCGATCTCGAAATTTTTGGGAAACATAAGATTTTTACGCGCAATGGGCGTGAGCTATTGGATCGCAGTATAAAAACTTTGTCGCCGCTAGAAATCACTGGAGGTTTACGACGGTCAGTTCGACGAGTGTCGAATGGTCAGTTACAAGTTAGTCATAACAAAGCTGAATTTAAGGCTGTTTACACCGCTGAGAACTTGCAATGGTCTAGCTCATGTTGTCATCCAGTGTCAGGAAGTCTTTCAGTTGCTTATACTGGAAGTCGAGAGGGGTCGGCATCGGTAACTTTTGGAAGTTGTGGAACTGCGACCTTGGATAAAGACGGGGAAACTCATGATATTCAATTTAGCTACTGCGAATAATGTTGACCCGGGCTGGGAATTTTTTCCCAGCTTCCGAGATCGAGTCTCTCAACTCTTGGCTGATTGTTTGGTTGTTTTTCATAAAAGTCTGACTCCTTTGGCCTTGAAGCAGCTAACTGATGATCAATGTATAAAGCGGTTGGCGGTTGGTGAAGAAGATCCATTTCAGGTTCTTTTTGAGCGTTACGGAGACTTAGTCTTTGGTTACTGTGTGAAATTGCTGAAGGATCGCGAAAGAGCAGAGGATGCCAGCCAAGATGTGTGGGTGAAAGTTATAAAGAACGCAAAAAAATACAAAAGCCAAGGCAAGTTTCGCGCCTGGCTTTTGCAGATCGCCCGCAACACTTGCTTTTCACTGTTTCGCGATATGAAGAAAAACCGGGCTGAAGATGTCGACGATCATGAAGTCGAAGATGTAACTCAGGAAAGCATCTTGGACTTGATGAGCGCCGAAGAAGATAGAGAGCGTGTTAAAAAATGTATCGAAGCGCTGCCAGACAACCAGAGAATGGCTTTGGTTGTTTGGATGACAGAGGACAAGTCCTACGAAGAGATTGCCGAACAGATGGACACTTCAGTTTCGGCTGTAAAATCCCTATTGTTTCGTGGACGTCAAAGTTTAAAGGAATTGTTGGGTGAAGCCCATGGATAAAAAAGACTGGGAAGACATTGTAAAAGAGCCGATGAGTGAAAGCTTAAAAGCTCGAACTATGGCCCGAGCCCGCCAAGAGCTCGATGAAATGCGTGAACAGCAGAGTCGCTTGCATTGGGCCTGGCTCGTGCCAATTTTACCGGCCTTAGGCGCTCTGGTTCTATTTGTGCGTCAACGGCAAGAAGACCAAACCAAGAATAGTGTCTTACTAGTTTCTGACGATGAGTATTTAGACGCATGGACTCAGCTTTCGGATGACGAATTGGCGGGATTGGACCACGAAATGTTGCGTGACTTGGACCTGTTAGAAGATTTGGATGTATTGGAGGAGTGGGATGGCACAACAACGGAATCTTGATCAGGAAGAAGCAACCAATGTTGATCCTGAGATGTTAAAGAACCTGGATCTTCTTATGAATATGGATGTTATTGAAAGTGAAGCCGACTGGGACAGCATTGAAAACTTAGAACAAGACGAAGAATTTGATAGTGAGGAGCTTAGCGATGAAGCGTAGAAAGTTTTTGCAAACCTCTGGCTTGCTGATGACGGCCGGTCTGGTGCAGGGGCTGGGTGCTCCTCAGGCTTTTGCACAAAGCCAGGAACAAATGGAGAAATGGAACCAACTCAGCGATAAGCAAAAGTCGATTGTTAAGAAGCGATGGGAAAAGTTACAGTCAATGACACCAGAGCAGCGCCAACGATTGAAAAAGGCTTTTCAACGATTCCGTGAAATGCCCCCTGAACGTCGCCAGAAACTCCGTAAGAATCTGAAGCGCTGGCGGAAGATGTCACCGCAAAAAAGGCGTCGTATGCGAGAGCGTCGTCGACGCTTCCGTAGTATGAGCACTGAGCAAAAACAGCAATTAAGAGAGCGATATAAGAAATGGCAAAGATTGAATCCGACGCAACGTCAACGGTTAAGGCGACGTTTGCGTCAGCAAAATCAATAGGCCGAGCGCTACTATTGATAGGAATTTTCTTTTCAGCAACACCCAGTTGGGCGTTCAAGTTGCCGTCCAGTGTCGGTGTGTCGCAAAGCTTCGATAATGACGAGAATCGCTACTTAGCCTTAGACTTCAACTTTGGTACGCCGGTCGGTGCCATGCTCTCCGCCGGAGCGTCGTTTTCAAAACTTAAGTTCGACGAAGACAATGAAGGAAGCAACAACTCCTATTATGTGGGGATTCAGAGTAATCCCTTAAGAGATTGGGTGTTTGGGGGGCAGTTTGCTTATCTGCAAGTGTCGGATCAAATGCGTATTTTTAACCCCTCGGTGATGATTCAGCGCTATTTCTATCGCATCAATTTTAAATTGGAAGTCGGTTATCGAATCATCGAAACTGAAATCACGCCGGGGCTGCAATTTTTTCTCCGCTCCGATGATGATAGAGCTGAAGATGAAAACTTTTGGTGGAATTTATCAACCAACCTTGAACCCATTGAAAACTTTGTCCTGGGCTTGAGCTACCGACAATACCAGTACTCCAGTCGTTTTCAGTTTTTCACCACAGCCGCCGCCCAACCACTGGGTTACACGCTCGACACAATCAACTTTGGAGCCAGCTTCGCCGATTATATTTACTCCATTCATGGCACGATTTATCGACGTCGCTGGGATTTCTCTTTGGATTACACCTTTGTAAAAAATGAATTCGAGGAGGCCTCAACATACACTTGGACTCCTTCGGTGGGTTTTCGTCTGAACGATCAATGGTTCTTCAACACCAGTATCGGATTCAGCCGAGGAGTGGCCGAAGATGCCGACAGCCGAACCGGCGGCTTCATAAGTCTAGGAACAACTTTCAGTTTCTAAAGACGCTCAGGCTATGGGTTCTGTGGTGGCGAGAAAAAGCCAATGACTTAGGGGACTGTGGCTATGATCGTATCGACTGCGGCTCCACCGTCGCTTTGATTGGTAATCGTGATAGTGGCGGTATCACCGCTGGTGCCACCGTTGGTTCGAAACTGCAGAGTTTCTCCAGCAATAAATGTGGGAGTGGCTGAGGCACCATTTCCTATTGTGTTCCAGCTGTCATTGCTACCGCGCCATTCGATGACTGGAGCCCCCAATGTATGAGTGACGGAAATCTGCAGTCGAACAGCAAAATTAATATCAGTGATTGTCTCTTCACTTGAGGAGCCAGTAAAATTGGCCCAGTCAAGGGTGCCAGGGAGAGTGGGGTCTGACGGTGAGGTTGAGTAGCAGGTGGGATCGTTACCGGCCCCAGGTGTGCCTGAAATCGAACCGTTTTCAACTTGGATGAATGCCCCGGCGGCGCAGGTTATGGCACCGTTATTTATTAGCTGGTCTCCGACTAACATTCCAGAGCCAGAGTTGAGGTGAAATGTTCCCGAAACGACATTGAGGTCTGAGTTGGAGCCAAAGGTCGTCAGTCCTCCATTGAGTGTGACTGTGCCTCCAGGGCCTGGATCGATACGATAGAAGACCAAGTTACCAGAGACATTTTGGTCAGCTCCCTGAGCGATATTGATGGTTGAACCGGATGTATCGAATATGTAGGCAATATTCCCGTCGTCTTGGTCGGCACAGTTGTGACCGGGTGTTTGTTGGCTGCATTCGCGGTAATAGTCCCCACGTACAGTGATTGTTGATTGCGTGCCTCCACCATCGAATTTACCATCGATAACCCGAAGATCATTTTCAATAATCAAATCGACACCACTGTCGAGGTCGACACCCACATCGGTGTTGCCATAAGTGCTTCCCGCCGCGCAATCGACTGTTAGGTTGTATAAAGTGATGTCATCAGTGAATCTTAGACAATTGCGGCTGTCTGAATAGTAAGTGTGGGAGTTCGCTATAATAGTTGAGTTGTTGTGAGTAAATGTTCCGGTGCCATTGAGGTCAATTCCACGGTCGACATCACGCCAAGCATGCCCCGTTTGTCGAAAGAGATAGAGGTCTGAGGAGGCTGGGGCCGAGAAGTTGCCGTTGTCGACAACGATACCAGGTATGGAAAAATCCCCCGTGCTTGATGTGGTCACACCATTAGAGTTGTTGATGGTAAACGAAGCCCAAGAATCAGCACCGGCATCATAGCTGTAGGTTTGAGCACTGGCGCCTAGAAACTGCAACTCTGTAATCCCTCCGGGGCCAGGGCCATCAAGGTCCCGTGTGGTGTCAGAGCATTTATCATAAGTCGGGGCATCACAGTGAAAATAAACGTCATTACCATAAAATTGAATGGTTCCATATTGTCCCCATCCATCGCGGAAATGCAGTTCGTTAGCGACTGAGATTGCTCCTACGGTCCCTCTTATTCTCATATAGTTGCCTGAAACCTCTCCATCTGCGAGCGTTGTGCCGGAGTCGATATCAAACTCGAGATTATAGAGGGCCCAAGTTTGATCAAGTTCGATCTCATGGTTTTTTCGGAAGGCGGAGTTATTTCCCGTGGGATCGAAAATCACAGTTCCATTATTGTGATTGAAGGTCACACCAATTCGAACCCAAGACTCTTCTGTTGAACCCCACTGTGCATTGTACCCAATTCTCAAGTTACCACTGGTCGCAGTGAAGGTTCCAGCTGTCAATTGTAAGACGTCCATGGTGATGTCGCCAGAGCCACCGACAAAAGTTCCACCTTCCATAACGATCCCGTAGGGGGAGCTACGGCTATTGCTGCCGAAATTCAAGGTCACGGCTCCGCTTTGGGTTATTGTACCAGTGTAATCAGGCTTCATTTGTAAATCGTCAATGTCGATGCTGACGTCGATAGTGGCATTGCAGCCTCCTCCAGATGAGCTACAATAATTATCAAAGAGAGCTGAATCGATGTTGGTCGGTGGATTCATGCCTACCCAGTTTGCACCTGTGGACCAATTGGTATCAGGAAAGGCATTACCACTCCAAGTATGGTCGGCAGGGACCACGAAAATATCTGTCGTGGTTTGGCTGCTTCCGGCTTGGTTGCTGGCGGTGATGGTGTAAGTGGTGCCTGAGATATCATAGTCGGTTGGCGTCCCCGAGATCTGACCATTGCTGGTGTCAAAATATAAGCCGGTCGGGAGGCTGGGGCTAATACTGAAGGTTAATGTTGTCTTGTCATCGTAGTTGCTCATGGAGGGGGTGATGGTGCTAATGGTATACCACTTGTTGAAGTAGTAATTTGCTGCGTACGTAAGTCCTTCTGGCTTATTGATTTCCATCACAGACACCGGTACGAACTGACTGTAGCACCAGGGGTGAATCAAAAAAATAACAACAATGGCCAATATCCTCATACGTCCTTCAATGGCTTCTCCACCGGTTTTTATCGGTTAAAATCACCACAATGTTTAAAAAAATGACTCGATATGAAACAAATTATTGACCGATAATTCTTTTGAAATCAGTAGTCGGTGAAAACCGGGAGGGTTCCAGTTAAATCGGCGTTCAGTCTCTATTTAAAACGTACTGGAAGTGGAATGTTGCAGATACTGGCACGCCCGGAGCGATAGTGAAACCAAGACTCTTGACGAAATTTACGAGCCCCTATTAATTGTTTGAAGAGTGGAGTGTCGGTGCGTAGGACTTGTAAAAACTTTTGCTGGCGGCGGGGGAGTTGAGTTCCCACTCGCAACGACTTAATAACCATACCTTTATTTTTATCTTTATAAAACCCCATAGGGCCAAGGCCACGGGGTAGGCTTGAAAGGTGTTCGATGCCATGACGAACTCGGCCGACCAATGTGATGTTAAGGTCAAGGTGACGGGGCGAATGGCCAATGACAGTGTAAAGCTCAGCGCCGTTACCAGAGTCGAAAGCCTCGTCGCGACCGACACCCAATGCACCATAGCAATGGATCATCCAGGTTTTATTGCCATAGTGACCGACAGGAAAGCCGTTGAGAAATCCGACATACTTCGTGTAGACATCTTTATCGTCAAGACTGGTAATGGTGGAGTCATCAATCTTTGTAGAATAATACTCACCTTTGAGTTTTGGTTTTACATTCTTTAACTTAGTTTTATCTTCTGAATTCCCGCCCCATTGGACGACGTAATTGTCTTGAACGCGAGAAATGCGTTGGTTGTCCCAGTATTTGTTTTCTGCCAGCTGTTTTATATTAAGTAAATGTTTTGGTGCAAAAGCTTCGTTTAGCTCGATAAGCACCAGTCCTGTTTCGAGCTGTAGATAAATGAGGTCTTTTTGAGCGACATCCCGCCAATCTTGATCATTCGAGTTTTCAATCAAATCGCTGGTCAGCAAAGCCGGAATATTTTTGGGCACAGGATCCATGGCAAGAGCGAATGAAAACAAAAAATAATAAAGCATGATTCCCCCAGCTTTAATAATTGAAGCTTAGTTTCTTTAAAATTGACTCTGGAAGTTTGGGTAGCGCCGACTTGGGTATGAAGAAAGTCGCTAAATTGTTGAGGTCTTGAAAAACTTTATGTTTGTCGCTAGCGGCTTTCAGGTACTTGTGTCCACTGGACCCGCCAGTTCCCATTTTGATTCCGATCATACGATGAACCATCAAGGCGTGGCGGTAGCGCCACTGGGTAAAGTTTTCGTCAATAGTTTGCAGGTTTTGCATCAAATTAAAAGGCAGCTGCAGAATCGGCTCGTCGCGATACAGGTAAATAAAAAGGGCTGCCGCCAAGGCGTTGTGGCTTAAGCGCCAAGCCCCTTCACTTTGCATTTTCTTGTAATGATCTTCATCAAAAATGGATTTAAAGCTGAGTTCCATTTGTTCTATGTTTTTCTCTTGTTTTTTCTCGGTTTCGGGATCGAGGCCGGCCATCGAGAGTTTTTTGCGGCTTTCAGCAATACGACTCTCAACGGCATTGCGGTAATCACGCCAAAAATTAAAATTCTCATCAGATAAAAATGGTGTTCTTTCTAGCCATTTTTCAAGAAGGACAAACAGAGAAAAGCTGGTTTCAGATCCTTGAGCTTGTTTTTGATCTTTTTCTGTCAAAGATTCTTTGTAATCTTTTTTGTTGTAAGTCAGTCGTTGGTCCAATCCTAACTTGTTTTCGATCAGTCGAAATTGGCCGCTTTGAAATCCCGATGCCGGGTACAGAAAGTCACGAAATTCTAAGAAATCCATGGGTGTCATGGTTTCAAGAACATCGACTTGGGCAATGAGTATTTTTTGGATCTCAATAATTCGATGCAACCGGTTGTTGATCTGCAACATTTCTCGTTCGTCGATCTTATCCTGTGCAAAGCTGCTGAGAGCCGAATCGAGCTCGAACAGGATCTGTTTGAACCATAGTTCATAAACTTGGTGAATAATGATAAACAGCATTTCATCATGGGCCGGCTGACCAAACTCTTCGCTGCGACGCTGTTGTAGGTTCGTGACTTGATCGACTTTTAGATAATCGGAATAGTGGATAGGAGGGTAGGTGCTCATTGCATGTCCTTGCTTTTTATTAGCTTATTTATTTCTTCTAAAAACGAATCGATATCCTCTTTTGAAGTTGCAAAACTTGTCATCAAACGAATCTCAAAGCTGTTTTCATTCCACACATAAAAAAAGAATTTTTTACGCAGGGGTTTGATTATGGTTTGAGGGAGTTGGCAAAAAACAGCATTGGCCTGCACAGGGCGAGTGATGTGGACGCCAGAGATATCTTTAAGTGATCGGAAAAGATACTGTGCCATGGCGTTTTCGTGTTCGGCAATTTCTTTGTAAAGACCACTCCCCAGATATTTTAAAAAAGGTGCGGTAAGGAATCGAGTTTTTGCCGGCAGTTGCAGGGACTGTTTTCGAAAAAAACGTAAGCCCTCTTTTAAGGAAGGGTTGCGAACGATAACGAACTCGCCAACCATCAGGCCATTTTTTGCTCCCCCAAAAGACAATATATCAATATCGGCCACCAAGGCCTTAAAATCGGTTTTCAGTGCGACGGCGGCATTAGCCAAGCGAGCGCCATCCATATGCAGGTAAAGACCATGTTGATCACAAAGTTTTCGAATACTTTGAATTTCAGTAAGGCTGTAAAGAGTGCCATACTCAGTGGGTTGAGTGATTGAGATCATTTTAATTTGGGAATGGTGCTGATCCCCTTTGCGAACAATGAAGTCTTCTATTTGATCGATAATAATTTTACCATCTTGTGTGGGTAGGGAAATCAGTTTCACACCAGCAATTTTTTCAGGCGCTCCACACTCGTCGAGAACCAGGTGGGATTGGTCAGCACAAAGAACGGCTTCATAGCTTTTAAGCGCCATTTGAAGGCAAATGACATTGGCCGCTGTCCCATTAAAAACCAAAGCACTGTCGGTGGCATCGAACTCTGTTCGAATCAACTTTTTTAGATCTTGGCTCCATGAATCTTGCTCATAGCTTGGGGCATAACCTTCATTCACTTTTCGCATCTCTTCGAAAAGAAGAGGATGAACACCGGAATGATTGTCACTACCAAAGCTGGTTAAAGTCATCGAACAACGCCCGTGAACTGGTGGATCAACTGTGTGGCCAGCTTCACTGTTGCCTCGTCTTGGTCTAAGACAGGTGAGACTTCGTAGATTCCCAAGGCCTGAACATCGAGTCTCGAATACAGCAAATTTAACACAGGAAGGACGTCCTGAGGCGTAAACCCGGCTGGCCAGGCTTGGCTGCAACCCATAGCGTAAGCTGATGAAAAACAATCAATATCCATGCTTATAAAAGTCGGTCGAGGCTTGATCATCCATTCGGCCCAAACATCAGCAAGAAACTTGGCAATCGGAATTCCCGACATCAGCATGTCTTCCATAAATAAGATGTGGGCGCCCTTGTCTTTGGCCCACTGGATATGAGATTTTGAATTGCACTGTCTTTGAATTCCGACTTCAAAAAAGTCAAATTCAGGGAGAGAGTCTTCAGTCAGTAGCCGATAAAACGGGGTGCCACTAGAGAGTCCCTTGTCTAATGGACGGACATCCAAATGGGCATCGAAATTGATGATTAAAGGCTTGAGTTTGGAACTCTTGTTGGCCTTTAAAAAGCCAGCACCATCGGGATAGCCATAATCGTGACCTCCACCAAGACCAATCCAACGAGCCTTTTTTTCTAAAACCTGTTGGCAGGCGAAAGCGCCGGCCTCATGTCGGTCTTTAAGATCCAGGCTGGTGTCGATATTACCTAAATCAAAAAGTTTAAAAGAGTCAGCATGCAGGTCAGAGATGGAAGTTTTGTAGAAACGTTTGCGAATCGCATCGGGTGCTTGGCTGGCGCCTAGACGACCATTGTTTAAACGAATGCCGTCATCATCTGGGTATCCAGCCATAATAAAATCACCAGCACCGATACTGTTTGCATCAAAAGAAAGGGAGATCTCTCCCATTCGAGGATCTCCCGTTTTTTGCGATTGAAAAAATAAATCGCGATCGGCAGGTTGAAAATGATTAAACCCGCTCACATGATTATCCCATGTTCTTATTGGCAAAATCCCAATTCACCAAATTCCAAAAGGCATTGATGTAGTCGGGGCGTGCATTGCGATAGTCGATGTAATAAGCGTGCTCCCAAACATCACAAGTTAAAATGGGAGTTTGTCCTTCTGTTAAAGGGCAACCGGCATTTTTGGTTTGCTCGATACTCAAAGAGCCATCAGAATTTTTCACAAGCCAAGTCCAACCACTACCAAAAAGGGAAGTCGCGGCATTGGTGAACTTTTCTTTGAAGTCAGAGAAAGAGCCAAATTGACTGTTGATTGCGTCGGCAATCGCTCCGCTGGGTTCGCCACCACCATCGGGGCTTAAAGAATTCCAGTAAAAAGTGTGATTCCAGACTTGCGCAGCATTATTAAAAACACCACCTTCTGCCGATTTGATGATCTCTTCTAAAGACTTCTCAGCCATTGGTGTGCCTTCGATTGCCGCGTTCAATTTTTTCACATAGCCGGCGTGATGCTTTCCGTAGTGAAAATCTAAGGTCTCAGGAGAGATGTGCGGAGTGAGTGCATCTGTGGAGTAAGGTAAACTGGGTAGTTCGATAGCCATGACTGGCCTCCTTTCAAGGTTCAAAAATTAATTGTCTGCATTATATAGATACGCCTAGGGGGTGTCTATCGACGGAGTCGACTCACAATATCATTTCGCTTTCAATTGATTCAGTGTCCATTCAGCCAATTCACCCAATTCTGGATGTTGCAAGTAATCTTCAACAAGTGGTTTCAAAGCTGATAATTTCATGTTGGCGATGACAATAAGAGCATTGCGTTTGAGGCCTCGGCCTCCAGCGCGACTGAGGGGAGAATCTTTGACTTGTCTCATTAGGGCCTTGTTTGAGGAACTCAAAATGTGAGTCAAATCATCGACAGTGTTTGAACTGTTCTCTGTGGTTTGCTGAAAGTCTTGAAGATGTTTAAAAATATTCACATTCCACGGGCAGACGGTTTGACAGAGATCACATCCAAAAAACCAGGAATCCATTTTTTCCCGAATCTCCACCGGGGGAACACTGCGACTTTCGATGTTCCAATAAGCCAGACACCTGTTGGCATCCAGCACTCTGGGGGTGTCGAGAGCTCCAGTTGGACAGACATCGATACAAGCCGTGCAACTTCCACAAAAATCATGCATCGGTGCCGCGGTTTGCTTGGCTTCAAAGCTGCAAAGAATTTCGCCAATAAAAAACAAGCTGCCCCGTTTCGGGTGAATCAAGCAGGTGTTTTTTCCAACCCATCCCAGCCCGGCTTGGGCTCCGTGATCTCTTTCTAGAAGGGGGACAGCATCGGTGAAGGCGAGGAACTCTTCATCAGGCCAGCGCGATTTCAGTTGAACTATGATTTGATTCAACTTTTCACGAAACCAAATGTGATAGTCCTTGCTGCGTGCGTAGTGAGCGATTTTTAAACTTTTAAAATAACGGTCTGGCTCTTCTGGGGGGGGATAGTAAGATTGAGTGAACACAATCATCGAACGCATCGGTGGAAAGTGTTGCGCCGGGTGTTCACGAACCTGACTGTTTTTTTCCATAAAATCCATCTCACCGTGTTTTTCTTCGTTGAGCCATTTTTGATACTGGTCAAAGCTCAAGGGACGAAGCAGAGGGATGAGCTCAAACGAATCGACATGGGCGTCTTCCAGGATCTGTTGAATCTGGTGGGGGCTAGGAATAGACAGATCTCCTTTTTTCGTTTCTAATAGAACTATGACGTCCTTTAGTAACCACCCGCAATGGCCAGCCATCAAAGAGATTCATCAGGCTTTGCGAGCTGCGGGTTACCGGTCTTTAATCGCCGGCGGTGCGGTCCGCGACCTTCTGTTGGGGCGCGATCCTCACGATCTTGATATTGCCACGAACGCAACACCGGAGCAAGTTGAGCAGATTTTCGATAAAACCGTGATGGTTGGTAAAGAATTCGGTGTTTCCCGAGTGATTTTGCAAGGACAAGATGTGGAAGTGGCCACTTTCCGCAAAGATGGAAAATACTCTGATGGCCGTAAGCCCGACTCGGTTGAGTTCTGTAGCGAAAAGGAAGATGCCTTAAGGCGCGACTTCACCATCAATGCGATGTTTTATGACTTAGACAACAATGAGGTGATTGATTTCGTCGGTGGTCAAAAAGATCTTATGCTGAAAAATTTACGAACGGTCGGAGACCCCGATCGTCGCTTCTCAGAAGATAAATTGCGAATCTTGCGAGGCGTTCGCTTCCATGCTCAGTTGGGGTTCACTATCGATCCCACAACCGCCGAGGCCATTCGCAAGCACAGTATCCAGATTCATCAAGTCTCTATGGAGAGAATTCGCGACGAGTGGCAAAAAACACTGTTGGCAGGCCATTCTATCAGTGGTTTCCAGCGCACCTATGATTTGGGACTCTGGGGGCCTCTTTTCGGCAACTGGCGTTTGCAAGTTGAGGAGTATAAAAAGCTGTTTAGTATTCCACCTTCCGACGCAGATAAAGCTTGGATCCTATGGTTTCTTGTTCATTGCCAAGAGTCGAAGGAGAAGCTTGCTGAGACAGCCGTGCATTGGAAACTTCCCAAAAAATTGATCCAATCAATGGTCTACTGCCTGCAAAGCTTGTCGCAGCTGCGCAACATACAGAACGTCGAGCCTGTGGACTTGGCCATTTTTCTCGCCAAACCCAATGGTCGTTTAGCTGTAGAGGTTTATCAATCCTTGCACCAAGGACGCATTAAAGACAGTTTTTTTGACAAGCTAAAAGCGGCCGAAGAGTTTTTCCAACAAGGAAAATTACCTGAGTTGTTAATTTCGGGAGACGACTTAATTGGCTTTGGTGTGGCTCCAGGGCCCGAGATCGCCAAGCAATTAAAGACCCTGTATCGAATTCAATTAAAAGAGAAAATCTCTCATAAAGAAGATTTGATGAAAAAAATCAAACTTTAAGGCGTTTTTGCTGGAGGGTGGGTGTCGACTCCGGCCCCTGTTTTACCCTTGTGATTTCGCCAATTGTATTTTGGGTTTTCGGCCAAGCGGTTGTTCCATGCCTCCCACTTTTTCTGACCCAAGTCATGTTGGACACGTCCATTTTTATTGAAAATATTGGTCTGTTTTCCAAATAGGAACCCAAGAATGGCTTTCAACATAACTCCTCCGATGTCTTCCATCTATCCAAAAAACTTGCGAACTGTCCACAGAATTGCCTGATTGACGGTGCGCAAAATTCTTCAGAAGACAAAGAAAAACCCAGTGAATTCACTGGGTTTCCGCTGGTTCTTCAGTTGTAGCAAGATGTTAGATACAGGTGA